>JANWWB010000302.1 GCA_025056515.1 Anaerolineales bacterium | reverse complement strand
CACCTGGTCACATTGACTTCACAGCCGAAGTTCAACGCTCCCTCCGAGTGCTTGATGGGGGCGTAGTCATTTTCGATGCCGTCCAGGGTGTGGAGCCCCAGAGCGAAACCGTTTGGCGCCAGGCCGATCGCTATGGTGTGCCGCGCATCTGTTTTGCAAACAAAATGGATCGCGTCGGCGCTTCCTATGACCGCACAATTGAGACGATTCGGCAACGATTGGGCGCTAATCCGATTGCTATTCAGATGCCCATCGGCGAAGAATCCAAGTTTAGTGGTGTGATTGATCTGCTCGCCATGAAAGCCATTTATTGGGAAGATGACCTGGGACGCGAACCCCGCTTGGCAGAAATCCCGGCTGAATTGCGCTCTGAGGCAGAAGAACGTCGCACCATCATGGTCGAACAAATTGCCGAATTGGACGATGATTTGACGGTTCGGTACCTGGAAGGCGAGGAAATCAGCGTTGAAGCCTTGAAAACTGTCCTGCGAAAAGCCGTCTTGGCCAACAAGGCGACACCGGTCCTGTGTGGAAGTTCTCTCCGCAACAAAGGTGTTCAGCCGCTTTTGGATGCTCTCATTGACTATCTCCCCTCTCCCGTAGATATTCCGGCGATTGTTGCCACCGATCCGAAGACCGGCGAGAGGGTGACACTACCGCCTAGCGATGATGCTCCCCTAAGCGCCTTGGTGTTCAAAATCGTGAGTGACCCTTACGTTGGACGTCTGGCTTATTTTCGCGTCTATTCTGGGGTGCTTTCTCAGAACCAGACGGTCATCAACTCCACGAAGGACAAACGCGAGCGAGTTGGACGTCTGCTGCGCATGTATGCCGACCGGCGCGAGGACATTTCGGAGGTTCGAGCGGGTGATATCGGAGCTGTTTTGGGCTTCAAGGATACATTTACCGGCGATACCCTTTGCGATACTCGCCTGGTTGTTCTGGAGAGCATTACTTTCCCTGAACCGGTGATTTCGGTAGCGATTGAACCGAAAACCAAGGCCGACCAGGACCGCATGGGCGATGCGCTACGTAGGCTTTCCGAAGAAGACCCAACTTTTCGCGTCCGTTCGGACGAAAATACCGGTCAGACAATTATCTCTGGAATGGGCGAATTGCACTTGGACGTGATTGTAGACCGCTTAATGCGTGAATACCGCGTCCAGGCGAATGTCGGCAAGCCACGTGTTGCTTATCACGAATCGATTACCGAACCCGTCCCTGAGGTGAGCGTTCGTTTTGTCAAGCAAACAGGTGGACGGGGCATGTATGCCCATGTCGTCTTATCGTTGGAGCCGGGCGAACGAGGCAGCGGCATCGTCTTTGAAGAGAAGATCACCGGCGGTGTCATTCCACGGGAGTTTTTCCCGGCTGTGGAAAAAGGCATCCGCGAAGCAGCGGAAAGCGGTGTCTTGGCTGGCTACCCTGTGACCGATGTCAAGGTGACCTTATATGATGGTTCTTTCCATGAGGTTGACTCGAACGAGATGGCTTTCAAAATTGCCGCTTCGATGGCTTTTCGCGAAGGGGTCCAAAAGGGTAAGCCGGTTCTATTAGAGCCGATTATGAAAGTGGAAGTGGTTGCACCTGAGGAGTTCGTTGGTGAGATTTTGAATAGCCTGAATAGCCGGCGTGCCTCGGTGCAAGGCATGGAGCCTCGACCGGGCAGTGCCCAGGCGATCCGTGCCGTTGTACCCTTGGGTGAAATGTTCGGGTATGCAACAGAATTGCGCTCTGTGACCCAGGGGCGCGGGGTTTTCTCAATGGAATTCGACCATTACGCACCCGTACCTGAGGCGGTGATGCGTCAAATCTTAAATCTCTAGTCATTATTCTCAAGAAGGAGCGAAGCGATGGCGAAGCAAAAGTTTGAGCGGACGAAGCCGCATATGAATGTGGGTACCATGGGGCACATTGACCATGGGAAGACGACGTTGACGGCGGCGATAACGAAGTACTGCAACTTGTTGGGGAAGGCGCAGTATCGGCCGTATGATTCGATTGACAATGCGCCGGAGGAGAAAGCGCGCGGGATTACGATAAATATTGCGCATGTGGAGTACGAGACGGAGAAGCGGCACTATGCGCATGTGGATATGCCAGGGCATCGAGACTATATCAAGAACATGATTACGGGTGCGGCGCAGGTGGATGGAGCGATCTTGGTGGTTGCGGCGCCGGATGGTCCGATGCCGCAGACGCGCGAGCATGTGTTGTTGGCGCGTCAGGTTGAGGTGCCGAGCATTGTAGTGTTTTTGAACAAAGTGGATCAGATGGATGACCCGGAGTTGCTGGAATTGGTGGAGATGGAGTTGCGCGAGTTGCTGAACGAGTATGGTTTTCCGGGTGATACGACGCCGATTGTGCGAGGGAGTGCGCTGAAGGCATTGGAGAGTCCGAGCACGGATCCGAATGCGCCGGAGTATGCGTGCATCAAAGAGTTGTTGCGAGTGATAGACGAGTACATTCCTGAGCCGAAGCGCGAGATTGATAAGCCGTTCATGATGCCGATTGAGGATGTGTTCAGCATCAAAGGGCGCGGGACGGTGGTGACGGGGCGGATAGAGCGCGGGACGGTCAAGGTTGGTGATCCGGTAGAGATTGTTGGGTTGCGCGAGACGCGCACGTCGGTGGTGACGGGTGTGGAGATGTTCCACAAGCAACTGGATGAAGGGATTGCGGGCGACAATGTTGGGTTGTTGCTGCGCGGGATTGAGCGTACGGATGTGGAACGCGGTCAGGTGGTTGCCAAGCCTGGGAGCATCACACCGCACACGACCTTTGAAGCGCAAGTGTACGTGCTGAAGAAGGAAGAAGGAGGGCGTCACAGTGCGTTTTTCAGCGGGTATCGTCCCCAGTTCTACATTCGGACGATGGATGTTACGGGGACGGTGCGGTTGCCAGAAGGCGTGGAAATGGTGTTGCCTGGTGACAATGTGAACTTGACGGTCGAGTTGATTGTGCCTGTGGCGCTGGAGCAGGGTTCGAAGTTCGCCATCCGCGAAGGCGGCCTGACGGTCGGCGCCGGCATCATCACCAAAATTTTGGCGTAAGATAGTGAGTTGAACTATGAAGCAGAAAATACGCATTCGCCTCAAAGCCTATGACCATCGGGTTCTAGACCAATCGGCGAAACGCATTGTAGAGACTGCCGAGCGTTCTGGTGCTAAAGTGGTTGGTCCTGTACCCTTGCCAACTAGAAAAGAACGGTTTACAATTCGGCGCTCGACTTTTATCGACAAAGATTCTCATGAGCATTTTGAGATTCGCACCCACAATCGTCTGATTGACGTGATTGATCCCGATTCCAAGACGATTGATATGCTTATGCGGCTTAATTTGCCGGCGGGTGTGGACATTGAAATCAAAATCTAGAACATGCATTTGGGTCGTCCCCTGGCCTGGACCCAACCTCTAGGCGGGTAGTGCCAGGGGCCAAGATAAAACTTTGGCGACATAAGAGCAGACCTGCACGTGGGCCCCGAGATCCGTTTGGCCGCGACAGGCTGTCTGACTGTGTTGCGACCAAGATGATGCAGCCGAGCCCAGGCTGACAGTCTTGAAAATCTTTAGAAGGAGAAAACAGAGAATGTTGAAAGGGCTAATTGGCAAGAAGATTGGAATGACCCAGATCTTCGATGAAAATGGCATTGCTTTACCGATTACGCTCATCGAGGCTGGGCCTTGTTACGTTACGCAGATCCGTCTTCCGCAAAAAGACGGCTACGCAGCGGTTCAGCTGGGCTTTGAGGAAGTCTCTCCCAAACGTTTGACAGGTGGAGAGTTGGGACACCTCAAGTCGAAAGGTTTACCGCCGCTGCGTTTTTTGCGCGAGTTCCGCATCAAGAATGCCGACTATAAAGTTGGCGATAAGATTACGGTAGATATTTTCAGCGTGGGTGAGCGCGTTGATGTCATCGGCACAAGCAAGGGCAAAGGATTTGCCGGTGTTGTCAAGCGCCATCACTTCCGCGGACAGCCGAAGACGCATGGTGCTTCTGACCGTGTGCGTGCACCAGGTTCCTCTTCTTCGACAACGACCCCCGGTCGTGTATATAAAGGGACGCGTCGCGCCGGTCACATGGGCCATGAGCGAGTGACCGCCCAGGGGCTCAAGGTAGTCTTGGTTGATCCCGAGCGCAATCTGATCGGCGTTCGTGGCGCTGTGCCGGGGCCGCGCGGTGGATTGGTCATGATTCAGGATGCGCGCAAGCAGTAAGCGCGAAGAGTTTGGAGCATAGAGCTATGATAGTCGATGTGTTCAACATGAAAGGTGAGAAAGTCGAAACGGTGGAATTGCCGCCGGAGATTTTCGAAGCCAAGGTAAATGTTGCCTTGATGCACCAGGCCTTTGTGCAGCAGATGGCCAATGCGCGTCTTGGTACACATAAGACCAAGACCCGCAGCGAAGTTTCGGGTGGTGGTCGCAAGCCTTGGCGACAGAAGGGCACAGGACGCGCTCGCCAAGGGTCGATTCGTGCCCCGCATTGGGTTCATGGTGGTGTGGTTCATAAACCGCGTCCGCGCCAATACACGCAGCATATGCCTGTCAAAATGCGGCGCGCCGCACTGCGCTCGGCGCTGACCGTCAAAGCGCAGGAAAAGGGAATTGTGGTTGTAAAGGACTTAACCCTTGAAGCGCCCAAGACGCGCCTCATGGCACAAGCTCTACGAGCGCTTGTAGGCAATGCCAGCGCGTTGGTGTTAGCTGCTGAGAAAGATGCTGCCTATGAGGTCGTCATGCTTTCAACGCGTAACCTTCCAAATGCCAAACTGTTGATGGCAAACTATCTCAACATCCGAGACCTATTCACCTATGACAAGTTGGTCATGCCGCTGAAGGCCCTGGATGTTCTCAAAGCCAATCTGGCGCAGGAGGCCGCATGAGCACAATTTATGATGTGATACGTCGTCCGCTGATTACGGAAAAGTCGAACTATCAGGCTGGCATGTTGCGCCAGTATGTCTTTGAAGTCGCCGATACCGCCACTCGCACTTTGGTCAAAGATGCGATTGAAAGGTTGTTTGATGTCAAAGTGGTGCGGGTGAACATTATGAACACCCCGGCCAAGCGTAGCCGTCGGCGCAACCGTCGCTTGTTAGTGCGTGAACCCGGCATTAAGAAAGCTATTGTGACGCTGGCCGAGGGGCAGACTCTTGAAATCTTTGAAGGGGTGAAGTGATGGCTATTAAGAAATACAAACCGGTTACCCCTGGTCAGCGAGGGATGACGGGGTACACCTTCGAAGAGATTACCAAAACGGAACCGGAGCGTTCCTTGGTGGTCATCCGTCATGCGCACGGCGGTCGGAATGCTCAAGGACGCGTGACAGTACGTCATCGCGGCGGCGGCAATCGTCGTTATATTCGCCTAGTGGATTTCAAGCGCGATAAGCGAAACATTCCTGCCAAAGTGACTGCCATCGAGTATGACCCGAACCGCACGGCACGCTTGGCGCTTCTGACCTACGCGGATGGTGAAAAGCGATATATCGTTGCGCCTCTGGGCTTAAAGGTCGGAGATACGGTCGTGGCTGGTCCAACGGCTGAAATCCGCCCGGGGAACAGCCTGCCCTTGGCCAACATTCCGATTGGGACAATGATACATAATATCGAACTCAAGGTTGGCAAAGGCGGTCAACTTGTGCGCTCTGCCGGTGCTGCAGCCCAGTTGCTTGCTAAAGAAGGCGCTTATGCTCAGGTCCGCCTGCCCTCGGGAGAGGTGCGCCTGGTGCTCCAGAGTTGCTATGCAACGATCGGTCAGGTTGGTAATGTTGACCATAGCAATATCAAGTTGGGCAAAGCCGGACGGAAGCGCCATCTGGGAATCCGTCCGACCGTGCGTGGTACGGCGATGAGTCCGCGCGACCATCCACACGGTGGCGGCGAGGGACGTCAACCGGTCGGTATGCCTGGCCCCAAGACTCCTTGGGGCAAGCCGGCGCGTGGGTACAAAACCCGCAATAATCCTCAAACTGATAAATACATTGTGCGCCGTCGCACTAAATCGAACCGCTAGGCGCTGAGTTGCGAGGGAAGATATGTCTCGTTCGTTGAAAAAAGGACCTTTTATTGCTCCGAAATTGCTCAAGAAAATTGAGGCAATGAATGAAAAGGGCGAAAAGAAAGTCATTCGCACCTGGAGCCGTGCAAGCGTGATTTTCCCCCAGATGGTGGGGCACACGATTGCCGTTCACGATGGCCGCCGTCATGTGCCGATTTACATTACTGAAAACATGGTAGGCCATCGGCTGGGTGAATTTGTCCCGACCCGGACGTTCCGCGGTCACGTAGCTGCTGAGAAGTCGTCCAAATCCAAACGCTAGGAGCGGAAGCCATGGCCCAAGATATTCGTGCACAATTGCGTTTTTTGCCGATTTCGGCTCAGAAGGTGCGGCTGGTGATCGATACTGTTCGCGGCAAGAGCGCAGTGGAGGCGCTGGAGATTCTGCGCTTTATGCCCCAGCGGGCGGCATACCATGTGCGCAAATTGCTCTTTTCAGCGGTGGCGAATGCCGAGGAGAATTTTGGCGTCAGTCGGGACGACCTTTATGTCGCCGAAGTGTTTGCCGATGAAGGACCGACGCGCAAATGGCGCCGCTTTGGAGCGCGCGGCCGGTTCAAACCGATTTTGCGTCGCTCTTCTCATGTCACAGTGATTTTACGGGAGCGCGGGACGCTCTCCTAGGTCAGGAAAGGATACGCATAGATTATGGGTCGCAAAGTCCATCCAATTGGTTTTCGCCTGGTTGTGAATAAGGACTGGCGGGCACGTTGGTTCGCCGAAGGCCGTGAGTATCGCGAGCAACTCCAACAAGACTTTCAGATTCGCGAAGCCGTCTATCAGGAAGCCGGACGTGCAGGCGTCTCTCGGATTGATATTGAACGCTATCCGGGTAAATTGAAAGTCTCTATTCATACTGCGAAACCGGGTGTCCTGATTGGCCGCAAAGGCGAAGGCATCAAGAAGATACGTCTGGCATTGGAGAGCTTGACTGGTAAAAAGGTTGATTTGGATATCAAGGAAATCAAAGCGCCGGATTGCGATGCCTATCTGATAGCCCACAATATCGCCGATCAACTGGAGCGCCGGATTAGCTATCGTCGCGCCATGAAACGCGCTATTCAGCAGGCGATGCGTCAGGGCGCGCAAGGCATCAAAATCGAAGTAGCCGGTCGTCTGGGCGGTGCTGAAATGGCGCGCAACGCGTGGTTGCGTGAAGGGCGTGTGCCGTTGCAAACTCTGCGCGCCGACATTGATTTTGCTCGCGCGGAGGCGACTACCACCTACGGCCAGATCGGCGTCAAGGTCTGGGTTTATCGCGGCGAAATGAAGCCGGAGGCAGAGGAAAAGGCGGAACCCACTGAGGGCGTCTATGTCAGCGAGTAGAGGAGAAGTGGCCTCCCGTTTGTTGCTCTGCTCTTGTCTTTGAGCTCTGAAACGATGAGGTTGTTGCTATGTTAATGCCAAAACGAGTCAAATACCGCAAGCAAATGCGCGGCCGCATGAAAGGCAAAGAAACACGCGGCGTGGAGATTGCTTTTGGAGAATACGGTTTGCAAGCGTTGGAACCCGGCTGGGTGACGGCGCGCCAAATTGAGGCGGCGCGGCGTGCTATTGTCCATGCGATGAAACGTCGCGGCAAGGTGTGGATTCGCATCTTCCCGGACAAGCCCTACACCAAAAAACCGCCGGAAACCCGCATGGGGAAGGGCAAAGGCAATGTGGAGTATTGGGTCTCTGTTGTCAAGCCTGGTCGCATCATGTTCGAAATCGCCGGCTTGCCGGAAAAGGATGCTCTCCATGCCTTGAATCTGGCGCGCTACAAGTTCTCGATCAAGACCCGTATCGTTGCGCGTCATGAACTTGCAGGAGAACAAGCATGAAACCGGAAGAGATTCGCAAACTGTCCGTAGATGAAATCAAGGCTAAGTTGGCCGATACGCGCGAAGAATTGATGAAGCTGCGTTTCCAGCAGGTGACCGGGCAATTAACCGATACCAGCCGCCTGCGTCTCTTGCGACGCGATATTGCTCGCATGGAAACGATTTTGCGAGAAATGCTGCGCGCTACGGCGAACAAATAGGAAGGTGTACCATGAATAATCGTCGTCGCCTGACTGGTATCGTGACCAGTAACAAAATGACCAAAACCGTGGTCGTCGAAATCGAACGAACCTTTCGGCATCCTCTTTATCGTAAAGTTGTGCACGTTCACAAGCGCGTCAAGGCGCATGACGAATTAGGATGCCAAGTTGGCGACCAGGTGCAGATTGTAGAGAGCCGCCCCCTTTCGCGTGAAAAACGCTGGGTGGTGGAGGCAATTCTCAAGCGTGAGATTCGCACCGCAGATAGCGGCGTGGAGGAGTAGCCATGATTCAGCAAGAATCTCGTCTCAAGGTTGCCGATAATACCGGCGCCCGCGAACTACTGGTGATTCACCTGGTTGGCGGTTCCACGCGTCAATATGCACACGTCGGAGATGTAGTCATAGCGACCGTCAAGTCTGCTGCTCCTCACGGCGCAGTTAAGAAGTCGGAAATTGTTAAGGCTGTCATTGTGCGTTGCTCGAAAGAATGGCGTCGTGAGGATGGCTCCTATATTCGCTTCGACGACAATGCGGCCGTCATTCTTGACAACGATGGTGAGAATCCAAAGGGCACCCGTATCTTTGGGCCTGTGGCGCGTGAGTTGCGCGAGAAAGGCTTCATGAAGATTGTTTCGCTAGCCCCGGAAGTGATTTGAGAAGGATAAGGAGCAAGCGATGAAAATTAAGATTCGTAAAGGCGATACGGTAGAAATTATTAGTGGTCGGAAAGAAGATAAGGGCAAACGCGCCGAGGTCATCAAAGTCCTGCCGGAAGAACAGCGGGTGGTTGTGCAAGGAGTCAATATCCGCACCAAACACCAGCGCCAGGTGCAGACTCAAGCAGGAAGGACCCTCAATCCCGGGCGCGTCAAGTTCGAAGCTCCGATTCACATTTCGAATGTCATGTTGGTTTGTCCCAAGTGCGACCAGCCAACCCGTGTCGGTATACAGCGGGATGAAAAAGGCGCGCACCGCGTCTGCAAAAAATGTCAGGCGCAAATTGATTAAAGCCGGTTGGAGCAGTTACTATGAATAGATTGCAAGAACGTTATCGAAATGAAGTCGCCCCGGCGTTGTTCAAGGCTTTCGGCTATAAAAACGTGATGCAGATTCCACGTATCAAGAAGGTTGTGATTAACATTGGTCTGGGAGAAGCGCTTGACAACCCGAAGGCCTTAGAAGCAGCGGCAAACGACTTGGCAACCATTACCGGGCAAAAGCCTGTTTTGACCAAAGCACGCAAGAGCATTGCAAATTTCAAGCTGCGTGAAGGTCGTATCATTGGCGCAAAAGTCACCTTGCGCGGCGAACGGATGTGGTCGTTCCTGGATCGTTTGATGAATATTGCCTTGCCGCGCGTGCGTGACTTCCGAGGTGTTTCGCCAGACGCCTTTGATGGGCGCGGTAATTACACTTTAGGTCTCAAAGACCAGTTAATTTTCCCGGAGATTGAATACGACAAGATTGACAAACTCCGCGGAATGGAAGTCACCATTGTCACTACGGCTAAATCTGATGATCAGGCACGGATGCTGCTACAACTCTTGGGCATGCCGTTCAAGAAGGAAGCGTAACTATGGCCAGCAAATGTATGCAATATCGAGAAGCCCGTCGTAAATACCCCACCCGCGTGCGCAATCGCTGCAGTCGTTGTGGACGTCCGCGCGGCTACATACGTCGCTTTGGGTTGTGTCGTATCTGTTTTCGTGAGCTGGCGCTGGAAGGGAAAATCCCCGGCGTCGTGAAAGCATCTTGGTAAGCGGATGGAGGAAGTAAGATGAGTGTCAATGACCCGATTGCCGATATGTTGACTCGCATCCGCAATGCGATTATGAGCGGTCAATCTATGACAGCGATGCCCTTTTCCAAGGTCAAGGGAGAAATTGCCCGCATTTTGAAGGAAGAGGGCTATCTGGAGAATTACGAAGTCGTCGAAGGCGAACGACCCGGTCAAAAAGTTCTGCGTTTGCGTATCAAATATGTCGGAGAGCGCCGACAACGCCGACCGGTCATCACCGGCTTGGAACGCGTCAGTCGGCCTGGCCGCCGCATCTATACCAAAAAGCAGGATATTCCTTGGGTGCTTTCCGGGATGGGAATTGCCATCCTCTCCACCCCTAAGGGGATTATGACCGGCCAGCGCGCCCGTCAGCTGAATGTCGGCGGCGAAATTCTTTGTAAGGTCTGGTAGGAGGAGGTTGCGGTGTCTCGCATTGGACGTTTACCCATCCCTGTCCCCGCAGGCGTTCAGGTGGACATTCAAGGTTCGCTGGTTCATGTCAAAGGACCTAAAGGCGAATTGAAACGGCAATTCTCGCCTCTGATTTCGATTACCCGCGAGGGCAACCAAATCACCGTGACGCGGAAGTCTGACCGTCCTATAGAACGCGCTTTGCATGGCACGACGCGTGCCGTCTTGGCGAATATGATCCAAGGCGTGAGCAATGGCTTTGAACGTGTTCTAGAAATTGACGGTGTAGGATATCGCGCTGAAATGAAAGGCAAAACGCTCGTGCTCTACGTGGGTTACTCTCACCCTGTGGAAGTCGAACCGCCTGCTGGGATTGTCTTTGATGTTGACCAAAAGACCCGCCAAATCTTTGTGCGCGGTTTTGACAAAGAGCTAGTGGGCCAAGTTGCGGCCGATATCCGCAGCATCCGTCCGCCTGAACCCTACCATGGGAAAGGGATTCATTATCTCGGTGAGAAGATTCGACGCAAAGCTGGAAAAACCGGAAAGGCAGGAAAGTAATCTATGGCTGAGAAGACTCGTGCAGAGGCTCGTATTGCACGTCATCGACGTGTTCGTAAACATCTGGCCGGAACTCCTGACCGACCGCGTTTGAGCGTATATCGCAGCCTATCGCAAATTTATGCCCAGGTGATTGACGACCAAGCTGGGCACACGCTGGTTTCGGCTTCTAGCATTGACCAAGAGCTTCGCCCCCAGATGAAAGGCTTGACCAAAACTGAACAGGCAAAACTGGTGGGCAAAGCGGTCGCCGAGCGCGCCTTGAAAAAAGGCATAAAGGCTGTTGTTTTTGACCGAGGTGGCTTTAAGTATGCTGGGCGCGTCAAGGCCCTCGCTGAGGCCGCTCGCGACGGTGGTCTGGAATTCTAGGACGAATGGGAGAGAACCGGATTATGGATTACCAGGGAATCGACTTCGAACAGCAGGTAGAACAGTACGATGAACGTCCGATAGAGATTGCCCGCGTGGCAAAAGTAGTGAAGGGCGGCCGTCGTTTCCAATTCCGCGTTACCCTGATTGTGGGTGACAACAACGGTCGGGTCGGACTGGGCGTTGGCAAAGCCAATGCTGTGCCAGATGCCATGCGCAAAGCGACCGAGCGTGCTCGCAAGAATATGCACAAAATCAATCTGTTTGGCACAACTATCCCGCACGAAACGGTCGGCAAGGTTGGAGGCGCAGTCGTGCTGCTTAAACCGGCTTCCCCCGGTACGGGCGTGATTGCAGCCGGCGGTGTGCGCGCCGTGCTTGAGGCGGCAGGTATCCGCGACATTCTGACCAAATCGATGGGGTCTTCAAACGTCCTGAATGTAGTTCAGGCGACCATGAAGGCGCTTGATGCCCTCAAATCGCCCCAAGAAGAGGCTGCCCGACGTGCAAAACCCGTTGAAGAACTCTTGCCGTATTGGGAAAGGAGAAAGAAACATGGCTAAAAACGCGGCAGAGAAGAAACTTAAAGTGACGCTGGTGCATAGTGCCATTGGTTTTTCCAAAGACCAGAAGGCTACCCTCAAGGCGCTTGGTTTGCGCCGATTGCATCAGACGGTTGAACATGTGGATACGCCTGCTTTGCGTGGCATGCTCAACAAAGTCATTCATTTGATTCGTGTTGAAGAATAGGGAAATGCTCATGAAACTGAATGACCTTAAACCTAATCCGGGCGCTAAGAAAGAGCGCAAGCGTGTTGGCCGTGGGATTTCGGCCGGACAGGGCAAGACCGCTGGACGCGGCACGAAGGGGCAAGGCGCACGTAGCGGAGAGGGCGGTCGCCTCTATCATCAGGGCGGTAATCTCCCCTTCTATCGTCGTCTGCCTTTTGTGCGCGGCCAGGGCTTCACGCCGCCCTACTCGGTTGAGTACAATGAAGTCAATCTTGACCAGTTGACCGCCTTCCCAGATGGCGCCGAAGTTACCCCGGAGACTCTGGCGCAGGCTCACCTGCTGCGCGACCCTCGTCATCCGGTTGTCATTTTAGGACGCGGCGAGATTAAAGCTGCTCTCAAGGTGCGGGTACAACGCATCTCGGCAAACGCTAAGGCCAAAATTGAGGCCGCTGGCGGCAGTGTGGAGTTGATTGACTAACTTGTTTCAAAGAGGAGCATCGGATGAAAAGCCCTTTTTCGGGATGGCGCTACTTATGGAAATCGCAGGATATTCGGCGTAAATTGCTGATAACCTTGCTTATTCTGGTAATCTATCGGCTGGCGGCCAATATTCCGGTGCCGGGCGTCAATGCAGAGGTCTTGAAGAGCGTGGTGTCTTCGGCGAGTGGGTCCGGCTTCTTTGCCTTTTTGGATTTGCTCTCGGGTGGCACGGTCTCGAATTTTTCCCTGCTTTCCATGGGTGTTTATCCGTATATTACGGCGCAAATTATTATCCAGTTGCTCATTCCTATTTTCCCCGCTCTACAGCGCCGTATTCAGGAGGACCCGCGCGAAGGCCGTAAATTACAGGAACGCTGGACCTATTACCTTGCCATCCCGATGGCAGCTCTATCGGCAATCGGCCAGGTCAACATTCTCAACTCCTACGCTTCTTCGTTGCAGGTGGGAAGTCAGATTGTGCCGTTTGGTTTCACATCTGACCTCTGGCTCCATTCGTTGGCGATTTTGATGACCATGGTCGGCGGCACGATGTTTGCTATCTGGCTCGGTGAATTAATTTCCGAATTTGGCATTCGTGGCCAGGGACTTTCGCTCATCATTTTTGCCGGTATCGTTGCCCGCATTCCATCGAACTTCGGTAATTTGCTTCAGGATAAAACCTATGGCTGGATTTTGGTCATCGCCATGGCCGTGGTGATGGTGGCCGTCATCTTTGCGATTGTTTACGTCCAACAGGGTCGCCGAAATGTCCCGGTCATGTATCCGGGGCGCCGGATCGGTAACCGCATGTCGATGCCGGTCAAAGGGACGCTTCCGCTCATGGTGAACTTGGCCGGGATGATTCCTCTGATTTTTGCCAGTGCCATTTTACAATTCCCGACCCTGGTGGCAAGCTGGATGCTGCGCTCGTCGAATGAAGGCGTCATCCGCTTTGCAACGGGCATGCGAGACATTTTCAGCGGCTACGGGACGAATGCCTGGATATATTGGTTGCTGTATTTTGTGTTTGTCGTGCTGCTGACCTTCTTCTACACCGATGTTATGTTTACCCAACAGAATTACGGGGAGAACTTGAAGAAAGTCGGCGCGCAAATTCCTGGCGTGGCGCGTGGTGCTCCGACACAGAAATATCTCACCCGCGTACAGCGACGCATTACCTTGCCCGGGGCTCTCTTCCTGGGATTGGTAGCCGTTCTGCCTTACATCATCAATGTCATCCTAGCAGCTTTTCAAATCGGCACAGGGACGTCATCTTCAACTCTCTTCCTGACCACCTCTTCGGGCTTGCTCATTGTTGTCGGCGTTGTCCGTGACCTCTTTATGAATATTGATGCCGAATTGAAACTGCACGGCTACGACGAAAAACTTTTGGTGCGATAAGTATGGCGACCTACATTGTCCTCTTAGGTCCCCCCGGTGTTGGCAAAGGTACGCAGGCCAAAATCTTAGCCGAGCGTCTTGCCATTCCCCATATCTCTTCGGGTGATTTGTTTCGCGAGAACATTAAAAATCAGACCGAACTGGGACGATTGGCTCAAGCCTATATGACCAAAGGTGAGCTTGTCCCCGATGAAGTCACGATTGGCATGATTCGCGCTCGCCTGACTATGCCCGACTGCAAAGGCGGTGCTTTGCTTGATGGTTTTCCTCGCACCATTCGGCAAGCTGAGGCGTTGGAGGCGCTTTTGGCCGAATTCGGTGGTCGGGTGAGCTGTGTCCCTTACCTGACCGCAGAACCGGCTGTCCTGGTGGACCGGCTGAGCGGGCGTTGGACGTGTCGCGCTCAAGGACACATTTTTCACGAGAAATACAATCCACCTCAAACGCCCGGCATCTGCGATCTAGATGGCTCGGAACTCTATCAACGCGAGGATGACAAGCGCGAAACGGTCGAAAACCGGATTCGGGTCTATTTTGAGCAGACTGCGCCTCTGGTGGAGTACTACCGCCGACTTGGCCGATTGTTTGAAATCAACGGCGACCAGCCGATTGAAGCAGTCACTGCAGCCTTGCTGGCTGTTGTCAATCCGTCTTGAGATGTCTTGGGAGCGCGAGATTTTCATCAAAACCCCGGCTGAAATTGCGCTGATGCGTGAAGCCGGTCGAATCAATAGCCTGGCTCTTGCGGCCGTGCGAGAACTTTTACAACCTGGTGTGACCACCGCAGACCTCAATGCGGCTGCTGAGGAAGTCCTGCGGAAGCATGGAGCCTATTCTCCGTTCAAAAACTACGGTTATCCGCCCTATCCAGCCTCGATTTGTGTGAGCATCAATGAAGAGCTGGTGCATGGTATTCCGGGCAAGCGCAAACTCAAGGAAGGCGATATCGTTTCGGTGGATTGTGGTACGGTGCTGGAAGGTTACGTGGGTGACTCGGCCTTTACAGCTGGTGTGGGAGAAATTTCTCCTTTGGCCCGCAAGTTAATCGAGGTGACGGAACAGGCTCTGTACGTAGGAATTGCGATGATGCGCGCCGGTAATCGCACGGGCGATGTCTCGGCCGCCATTCAGCAATTCGTGGAAGCACAAGGGTTCCACGTCACTCGCGAATACACCGGCCACGGAGTAGGTCGCTCGATGCATGAAGGCCCTCAGGTGCCGAACTATGGCACGGCAGGCACGGGCATCCTGTTACGACCCGGGATGACCATTGCCCTTGAACCGATGGTGCTGGTTGGAACCCACCGGACGCGTGTTTTGGCTGACCGCTGGACGGTGGTCTCGGCTGACGGTTCTTTGACAGCGCACTTTGAACACACAGTTGCTGTCACCGAAGGAGACCCTCTCATCCTGACTGTCCCTTAAGAACCGATCTACTCAAGCTGTTGACGGATACCGTGGAGGTGTCGTCTGACGATACTTACCTGGCCAGGCCTGAGCATATAACTGAAAAATCTGGACGGACCCAAAAAGAAAAAGTATAATTAGAACTTTGGCTTTATCGAACTAAAGGAGTGCGTGGAATGAAAGTTGCCCCATCAATACGTAAACGCTGTGCGAAGTGCCGCATCGTCAAACGCAAAGGCATCTTGTATGTCATTTGCGAGAATCCAAAGCATAAACAGCGACAAGGATAAGGAACTATGGCGAGAATCGAAGGTGTTGACCTGCCGCGCAACAAGCGCGTAGAAGTGGGATTGACGTATTTATATGGCATTGGGCTGACGCGCTCGCGCCAGATTCTAGCAGCGACCGGCATCAATCCGGATACCCGCGTGAAGGACCTGACCGAGGCAGAGGTAAATGCCATTCGCGACTATATCGCAAAAAACTGGAAAATTGAAGGTGATTTGCGCCGCGAAGAGCAGATGAATATTAAGCGTCTGATTGAAATTGGATGCTATCGCGGCTTGCGCCATCGCCGTAATCTACCTGTGCGTGGCCAGCGCACTCGCACCAATGCTCGCACCCGCAAGGGGCCTCGGAAGACCGTGGCCGGTCGCGGACGCCGCAAGGGCGCTAAGAAGTAAATCAGGAGTTAGAGAACTATGCCACAAACTGTCCGTTCTGCACGCCGTTCTTCTGCAAAGAAGGTCAAGCGCACCTTGTCTTATGGACAAGTGCATGTCTTTGCTTCATTCAATAATACGATAGTTACCGTGACCGACCCGGCAGGCAACACCCTCTGCTGGGGCAGCGCAGGGTCGGCTGGGTTTAAAGGCTCGCGCAAGAGCACGCCCTTTGCTGCGCGCGTGGCTGCTGAGCAGGCTATCAAAGCTGCTCAGGCAATGGGTATTCAAGAAGTGGACATCATTGTCAAAGGTCCCGGCCCCGGCCGCGAAAACGCAATTCGCGCTGTCCAGGCCATGGGTCTTAAGGTCAAATCCATTTCAGATGTTACGCCTGTTCCGCACAATGGCTGCCGACCTCCCAAACGGCGCCGCGTGTAGTCTAGGTCAGAGAGGAAAGTAAGTATGGCAAAGTATACTGGTCCGGCATGCAAATTATGCCGACGTGAAGGCGAAAAGCTTTTCTTGAAAGGTGAACGTTGCTATTCTCCCAAGTGCGCCTTTGAGCGCCGGAGCTTTGCTCCTGGACAACATGGCCGCACCAGTGGGCGCTCTGGCAGCGTGACGGGTCGTGAATCGGACTATGCCCGTCAGTTGCGCGCTAAGCAGAAAGCACGCCGCATTTACGGCGTTTATGAGCGTCAATTCCGCCGTTACTACGAGAAGGCGCTCAAAGCCCGTGGCGTGACCGGTCTGGTTCTGTTGCAAATCCTCGAATCGCGTTTAGATAACGTCGTCTATCGCTTAGGGTTTGCTACCAGCCGTGCTCATGCTCGTCTGTTGGTAACGCACGGACACTTTACCGTGAATGGTCGCCGCACGGATATCCCTTCCATGACCTTGAAAGTCGGGGATGTTGTTGCTGTGCGGGAAGGTTCACGCGACGCCAAGTACTTCAAAGAACTTCCGGCGTTTGCCGAAAGTCGTCTCGTGCCTGCTTGGTTGAGCCGAGATTTGAAGAATCTGTCGGGTAGTGTTCTGCGTTTGCCAGAACGTTCGGAGATTGAAGGAAATCTCAACGAGCAGTTGATTGTTGAGTACTATTCGCGCTAATCCGAGTCTTTTTGGAGGCGGCGTACCGTTCTGTACGCCGGGAAAGGTGTACTGTGACAATCACAAACATGGTCATGCCCAAAATCGAACGAGAAGCCGAGGCTCGGAATTACGGGAAGTTTATCATCAGCCCATTGGAACACGGTTATGGTGTCACCATCGGCAATGCACTGCGGCGGGTGTTGCTCTCCTC
>JANWWB010000259.1 GCA_025056515.1 Anaerolineales bacterium | reverse complement strand
CACGGCTGATGGGCGTTTTGTCACGATGTGGTCCACGTACCCAAGCGGTGGGGGCGAGACCAGCTTCTACGGGCCGCGCGGCCTGGCTGTAGACAGTCAGGGACGCTTATTCGTCGCCGATACTGGGAACAAAAAGATCGTGATTTTCGATTCGGAAGGCAACTACTTAGGCGAAATCGGCAGCGCGGGCATGTTGCTCGGCCAATTCGATGAACCGGTCGCGATTGCCTTTGACTCCTTTGGGAACCTATACGTCACCGATACCTGGAATCAACGTGTGCAAGTCTTTGCGCCCGACCCCAGTGGTCTCTTCTTCTACCCTCTGGCTGAGTGGCCGGTGTATGGTTGGTATGGCCAATCTCTAGAAAACAAACCTTTCATAACCGTAGCATCCAACGGCAATGTGTTCGTCACCGACCCAGAGATGTGCCGTCTGATTGAGTTTTCGCCTATCGGCGAAGTGGTACGGGTATGGGATGGATGCTCTGCCGGGGCCTTTCAACTTCCCTCCGGCATTGTCACCGACGGTGCAGACGGCCTATGGGTATCCGATGCGGCGAACGGGGCATTAACGCATTTTATTCCGACAGCGCCATAACCCAAGGCCGGTCATTTGTTTTCCCTAAGTCAAGCCGAGCGGAGAAGACGCATTCGGACTAGCACCGCTTGCAAGGCCACGTTTGCGCGCCAGAAAGCAACTGCTGCCATACCATGCGCTAGCACGGCAAATAAGGGCGGTGTCTGATGGGTGTAATACGTCCAACACTGACGCGTCGTCCCCCAGAGCTCCAGGAAGTACCCCAAACCAGCACCAGCCAAGAAAGTCAACACAGATGTGCGCTTATCGTTAGGAGTGAGAATAAGAAAAACGACCAGAAACGTCGCCAAAAGCGTATAAGGTTTATCAAAGGTGGGAGAAACAAAAACCAGCATCAAGGCCAAAAAAGAGAGAAAGATACACCAATACAGGAACTCAAACATCCCCGGCAAGCGTTGTTCGCTTGGAGCGACCTTTCGAGTCACCCACAAGAGCAAGCGAGTGATTCGGTCAATCGAAAGCGAGGCAATCGGCCAAGCAGGAATAATCCAAAGGGGCGGACGTTCATCGGTATAATACGTCCAAAGGTTCGTTTGCGTCCCCCAGGATTCAATCACCAGCCCACCGAATGTCCCGACCAGAATCAACCACCCATCGGTGCGCAGATCGGCATGTGCGACGATTGTCAAAGACATAAAAAGAAAGATTCCCACAAGGAGCCAATCGAAATACAACCACCAAGGGCCACTCCAGTCTATAGCAGATAAAACATCTTCAGCCAGCGGCCACCAGATATAAACAATCAAGCCAATCGTTAGCAGGAAGCCGCTTAAGAGAAATAAGCTGTGCCTTGTCCAGCCAAGAAGCAATAAAAACCGTGGACGTACCGTTGAGGTCGGTTCATTAGACATGTCGCCGATTATACCCTCCGTTCGCTTGGCAGGATGTCAGTCAATGATGATTGTCTCTGCACAGCGGTGTAGACGATGGAAAGGCATGGAACGGAAGAGGCTCTTGACAAGTTGGGAGACCACTTTTTTCGATATTTCCATCCACATTCCAGACTTCGTATGCTATACTACGAAAAATAAGCTTGCAAGAAATTATCTCAACACTACAGGCAATATATGCCCATGGAGTGGATCTATACTCCTTACGCTCTCGCTCTTCATTTTACTGCTCTCATTTCGGCTGGGATCGTTGTCTTTTTGCTTACCAGGCGCAACATAGCCGGGGCAGAAATGTTTATGCTCATGATGGTCGCCGTAACGATTTGGGCTTTCTGCGCTGGCAATGAAGCTGCGGCTGTAGGATTGGAGTATAAAATTTTTTGGGCCAAACTTGAGTATCTGGGGGCTGTACTCACACCTACCTTTTTCTTTATCTTTAGCCTTGAATTCCGACACCTGACAACGTTTCTGACGCCGCGCTACTTGATTTTCTATTCGGTTGTGCCTTTTGCCATGTTAGGCTTGGTGATGACCAATGAAACGCATCACCTCTTCTGGACGGGTTTTACGCCGGGGCCTCCGGGAAGCAATTCTTTCATCTACGAACACGGACCGGCTTTCTACCTGCTCGTCGGCTACGATTATTTGTTGGTTGTCATTACCATGTTTATTCTGATTCAAGGGTGGTGGCGAGGGCGCCCCCCCTATCGCCAACAATTGGGGATCATCATTCTGGGGGCTATTTGCCCTATCGTGTGCAGCCTACTCTATGTACTCGATTTGAACCCCTTCCCCGGCCTAGACCTCCCTCCTATCACCTTTCTCATGACCGGTATGATTATCACTTGGGGTATCTTTCGCTTCCGACTGTTTAACTTAGTTCCAATCGCACGCCATACTCTCATCGAGTACATGAATGACGGTGTGCTGGTTGTGGATAACCAAAATCGCCTAATTGACCTGAATCCAGCCGCAGAGCGATACTTGGGACAGAAAGTTGAAAGCGCTCTCGGTCAGAACCTTACAGAATTCTTGCACAACTGGCCGAGCTTGCTTGAAATTGTCCTGGGTGCGCAAGATCTCGAAACCGAAATTCAAACGGACGATTCACCACATCGCTATTTCGAGGTACGCGTTCGTACCCTGCGCCGACGTGGAAAGCTAAGTGGTCGGCTGATTGTCCTGCACGATATTACACGACGTCGCCAAGCCGAGAAAGAGCTAGCTCGCCAAAATGAAGAACTAGCCCTCATCAACCGGATTGGTTTAGCGGTTGCAACCGGCCTCGACTTGCAAGAAACAATTAAGACATTACACAAGCAATGTAGCGCCGTCCTACCAATCGACATCTTTTACGTTGGGCTTTATGACGAAAAACGGGGGCTTATTCACGTTCCGCTCTATTATGAGCGCGGGGAGTATCACACCGACCTGATACGCGACATCAACGAGAATCCTGGGTCGTTAGGTGCGATTATTCGAACGGGGCGCACGCTCTACTTGCGCGATAGCTACCGTTCGGTCACTGCACCGCTCACCCGCGCTGTCATTGAAGAAAAGCGCGCCCGTTCCTATCTCGGTCTTCCCCTCATTACGCGCGAAAAAGTCATCGGCGCCATCGTGATCCAAAGCTATCGTCCGGTCGCTTACCGCGAGGATCAAGTGAAGCTCATG
>JANWWB010000193.1 GCA_025056515.1 Anaerolineales bacterium | reverse complement strand
GATTTCTACAACATCCCGCTTTCAATGGGCTCCTTTGCTACCGGCGCAAAAGAACCGAATTGGCAAGCAGGCGTGGAAAACAGCCTCTCAACCTTCATGGCAAGCGTGGTCATGTCCGATATGCTTCTCGGCGTCGGCCTGCTACACGGGAGTCGCATTTGGTCGTATGCCCAAATGATGCTGGACTGTGAAATTTTCTCCATCATCCACAAAATGATGCAAGGGATTGTGGTGGATGAGGAAACCCTGGCTCTTGAAACGATCGCGGCTGTCGGTCCGAGCGGCAATTTCCTGACACAGAAACACACCCTCAAACACATGCGCGAGATTTTTGTCCCGCAATTCATGGATCGCCGCCCATACAACGAGTGGGAGGCAAAGCGCGATGATGCCCGTGACTGGGCGCTCGCCAAAGCTCGCAAGATTCTCGCCGAGCACCAGCCTGAACCGCTTGACCCCCAACTAAGCACCGAGTTGGGAAAGATAATCGAAAAGGCGGCTTAGGCTTAAAAGGCAGCGCCCATCGAGCACGAGATGCAAAGCGAACCATGCAACCCATCCTCTCTCTCCTCTCTCTCGACCTCATCGCCCGTATCTTGGACGAAGCTTTTCAATTGCTAAAGCAACCCGGCGTTAAAGTGCAAAACGCCGAAGCGCGTGATTTGCTCGCAGCCGCCGGAGCAAGCGTAGAGGGAGAAATCGTCCACATTCCCGAGAAGGTTGTCCGCCGCGCCCTCGAAACTGTACCAACTGAGTTCTACTTGTACGACCGTACAGGCAAGCCAACCGTCCGCTATGGTGGTGACACGGTGCACTTCAACCCAGGCTCTTCCGGCATCCATATCCTCGACCCAGAGACGCTGGAACACAAGCCTGCCCAAACCGCTGACCTCATCCGCCTGGTGAAAGTCGCCGAAATGCTCCCCGCCTACGATGCCCAGTCTACGGCGGTCGTTTGCAACGAAGTTCCCAAAGCAATCAGCGACCTGTACCGTCTCTACCTTGTTTTGCTCTACTCGCGCAAACCGATTGTCACCGGCGCGTTCAGCATCGAGACGCTTCAACACATGATGGACATGCTGGCAATTTTTGCCGGCGGCCACACCGCCTTGGCCGAAAAACCGCAAGCAGTCTTTGATGTCTGCCCTTCACCGCCGCTTATCTGGAGCGACTTTGCAGCACAGAATCTGATCCTTCTGGCGCGCGCACGTGTCCCAGCAGAGCTCATCTCAATGCCGCTGGCAGGAGCAGCTGCGCCGGTCACGCTGCTGGGATCGGTCGTTCAGCACGCCGCCGAGAGTTTGAGCGGAATCACCATCCACCAACTGGCCAATCCCGGCGCACCCATCGTCTGGGGTGGCGCACCCGCCATCTTCGACATGCGACACGGCACGACCCCGATGGGCGCCATCGAGACAGCTATGCTCGACATCGCCTACGCCCAAGTCGGCAAGTCCCTCAACCTGCCCACCCATACTTACCTAGGCGCCTCGGATTCCAAAATCGTGGACGCCCAAGCCGGTTTGGAGAGCGGCATGACCACCATTCTCGGTGCGCTAGCAGGTATCAACATGATTTCCGGTCCAGGAATGCTCGATTTCCTCGCCTGCCAAAGCGCCGAGAAACTCGTCCTCGATGCCGAAGCCATCGGCATGGCCAAACGCCTGCTAGCCGGCATCGAGGTGCACACCCAGACCTTGGCAACGGTTTTCTACGAGAACTTCAACTTCAAGGGCGACTTCCTGCGTCAGAGATGGACTCGCGAACTCTTCCCTCTCGAACAATATCTGCCCTCGCTGGTCATTGACCGCGATTCGGTTCGCGGCTGGCAAGAAGCAGGCGGATTGGACGCCTTTGCCCGCGCCCGCCTCCGCACCCGCGAACTGCTTGCCGCTTACAAGCGTCCTCCTATCTCACAGGAACAGGAACGCGAGTTACACACTATGGTGATTGCCTTAGCGAAAAAAGCCGGCATGGATAGCCTACCGGCGATGGCATAATCACAACCAACGTGACTGCTTTCCTCCCCACGCGCATCCCTAAGATCAAGCAGGTCAGACGGATGTCGTCTGACCTGCTTGGTGAGCCGCCGAAGGGATTCGAACCCTTGACCAGGCGTTTACGAAACGTCTGCTCTGCCGACTGAGCTACGGCGGCGAATTGCGGGCCGGATTATACCAGCCTTTTCTGAAAATTGACAACCTTTGATAGACTCTTCCTCCATGAATATTGCCATGATTTCCTACCATACCTGTCCCTTAGCCACCCTGGGGGGCAAAGACACAGGCGGCATGAATGTCTATGTGCGCGACCTGACCATTACGCTGGGACGCTTCGGCATCCATGTAGATGTCTTCACCCGTTCCCAAGATGAGCACGTCCCTCATATCCTCCATGACCTAGGATACAGCAACCGTGTTGTCCACGTGCCCGCAGGGCCAGAAACTCCGTTGCCCAAGCGAGAGTTGATCAACTATCTGCCAGATTTTGTCGAGGGCGTCTTCCGCTTCGCTCAAGCCAAAGGCATCCGCTACGACTTGATTCACAGCCACTACTGGATGTCCGGCTTGGCAGCCGAAGCACTCTCGGACCGCTGGGGTGGTGTGCCCATTCTGCACATGTTCCATACCCTCGGCGAGATGAAAAATCGCATCGCTCGCAGCGAAACAGAGCGTGAGCCGCACGAACGTTTGGAGGGCGAACGGCGCATCTTGCGTCGCGCCGACCGAATTGTAGCTGCCACTCTAGCCGAACGCGCTCAACTGGAATGGCTCTACAAAGCCGATCCGAACAAACTTGTTGTCATTCCTCCCGGTGTAGATACCTCACGTTTTTATCCCATCCCACGCGATGAAGCCCGCCAGTTCATCGGGATCGCTCCGAAGGTACGGATGATTCTCTTCGTTGGACGTATTGAGCCTCTTAAAGGCTTAGAGACTCTCATCCAGGCTGTCAGTTGTCTGCGGTTACAGGAAACGGTTGAAGCACTCCATCTGGTCGTCATCGGTGGCGATCCAAACGTCTCTCCTGACCAGATAAGCGCAGAAATGGCGCGCATCCAGCAACTCTGCAATGAGTTATGTCTGGGCAAGATCGTCGTCTTCCTAGGAAAACGCAGCCAAGATACTTTGCCCTATTATTACTCGGCAGCCGATGTCCTGGTGATGCCCTCGCATTACGAATCATTTGGCATGGTCGCTTTGGAAGCAATGGCTTGCGGCATACCGGTGATCGCATCACAAGTTGGCGGATTGGCATTCCTGGTGCAGGACGGGCTCACAGGCTTTCACGTCCCCTCAGAAGACCCGCAAGCGCTCTGCGACAAGCTAGCACTCTTACTGAACGATGAGGCCCTCCGAATCCGCATGGGACAAGAAGCAACGCGTGAAGCTCAGAAATACGAATGGAGCAAGATAGCCACTCGGATTGTAGAGGTCTATCAAGCGCTTACTCGAAAAGCTCCCCCACTCTGATAGACATCCATCCTCTCTCTTCTCACTCCTTTATCCTTACATAAAAAAGCGTACCCCCGTCAATCTCCTTGGTGCGCATTTCGAAGATTTCTTTGTAACTTGCAATCAGGCGGGAAAGTTGCCGATGGCCATACGTGCGGGGGTCGAAGCCAGGGTCTAACTGATAGAGAGCGTTGCCCATATGGTCGAGGCGCGCCCAACCGTCCTCGCGCACAGCCATTTCATAAGCCTGTCGCAAAATAGGAATAGGGTCGTTCTCTGTTTCTGTCTCGGCCTCAGGCTCGGCTGGCGGAGGTAGCGGCGCCACCGGGGGTTGCTCGGGTTTCTTCTTAGGCTGGCCACGCCGCTGACGTTCGGCACGTTGCGATTTCTGTTCCTGCTCCAGGTTTTCTGTATACACAAAGACATCACATGCATTCACAAACGGTTTGGGCGTTTTCTTCTCTCCAATGCCCATCACAAAAACCCCACTCTCTCGAATACGAGTAGCCAAACGAGTATAATCGCTATCACTAGAGACCAAGCAAAAGCCATCCACGACGCCCGAGTGGAGCAAATCCATTGCGTCAATAATCATGGCACTGTCGGTGGCATTTTTCCCAACAGTATAGCGAAATTGCTGGATGGGCTGGACGGCGTAATAATTCAGCACCTCTTTCCAATGGTTCATATTGGCCGTAGTCCAATCGCCATAAATGCGACGGACAGTCACCTGACCGTATTTTCCTGCCTCCACCAGCATCTGAGGCAAGAGAGAGGCTTGGGCGTTATCGCCGTCAATCAACATAGCAATCTTATGTCGTGGCGGATATTGGTCTTCAGGCATATTCTTTCATCTCACTTTTGGCACAAATTCAAACCTCGGTCCTAGGAAAGCAATCAGCCATTTTCGGTCTTACACCCTGCTCGTCCAAGCCTTTACATTATAAAGGTTTTTGGTACAACTATCCACCCTCATTCGACTTGGGACCAGAATCGAGTACACACTCGGACGAGAACCCCTCACACAGCACAAACAGCGTCTGATATAATCGCCCTGCCGAATTACAACAAAGTAGGAGAAACTCCCATGACATACAAAATCACTTTCGGAACCGATGGCTGGCGAGGCATCATCGCTGAGGACTACACCTTCGACAATGTCCGTCGTGCCGCCCAGGGTTATGCGTCCTACATGCTTGAGCAAGGGAATCAGGGAAAATGGATTGTTGTTGGTTATGATAAACGCTTTAGTAGCGAATACTTTGCAGCGGCAGTGGCCGAAGTGCTAGCAGCAAACGGCTTTGGTGTCTATTTGACTCAAGAGGCAACTCCTACACCGGTGATCGCCTATGCCGTGCTCGATAAAAAAGCCTGCGGCGCGGTCAATATCACTGCCAGTCACAATCCTCCCACCGATAATGGCTTTAAAGTCCGCAACGAGACCGGCGGCGCGATTGATCCGGCCGGCCTGAAACGAATTGAAGCACTTATCCCAGACGATGTCCAGAGTGTCAAACGCTTGCCTCTTGAAACAGCTCTAGCCGAAGGTACGGTAGTCAAATTCGACGCTTCCACCGCTTACATCGAGCACATCCAGCGTCTACTCGATCTCCAGCCTATCAAAGATGCCGGTCTGACTGTCGTGGTGGACGCGATGTGGGGCAACGGAGCAGGTTACTTCCCTCGACTATTGGGAGGAGGAAAGACACGGATTATCGAGATCCACAACACCCGCAATCCACTCTTCCCGGAGATGAAGCGCCCCGAACCCATCCGTCCGAACATAGATGTCGGTCTGCAAGCTGCTCGCGAACATAAAGCCGACATCCTCCTCATTACGGATGGGGATGCTGATCGTTGTGGAATCGGAGACGAGAACGGCGAGTTCATCAATCAGCTGCGAGTGTACGCATTGTTGGCCTACTACCTACTAGAAGTGCGCGGTGAACGCGGCGCAATCGTCAAGACGCTCTCGACAACCACCATGCTCAACAAGCTTGGCGAGCTGTATGGGGTCCCGGTCTACGAAACAGGGGTCGGATTCAAGTATGTTGCGCCCAAGATGACCGAGACCAACGCTCTCATCGGCGGCGAGGAAAGCGGCGGCTATGCTTTCCGAGGCAATGTCCCAGAGCGAGATGGCATCCTCGCCGGTCTCTACCTGCTTGACTTCATGGTGCGCACCGGCAAAAAACCCACCGAGCTGCTGCGCATGCTCTTTGACAAGCTAGGCAACGAATATTACTATGACCGGATTGATACCCCCTTCAAAGGCAACCGCGCTGACCGAGAAGCCGCCATCCTAGCCGCCAATCCACAAACCATTGGCGGCCTGCGCGTGACCGAAGTGGTTACGATCGATGGCTTCCAATTCAAGTTAGAAGATGGCGGTTGGATGCTCATCCGCTTCAGTGGCACTGAACCGATTATGCGCGTCTACTGCGAGACCACCCATAAAGACAAAGTTCAGGCTATTTTGCAAGATGGCCTCAGAATTGCCGGGATCGCATAAGAAGACTCGCAATGGCACTGATTGACACCCATTGCCACCTTGATTTCCCGAAATTCGACCCCGACCGCTCCACCGTGATCGAACGCGCCGCCCGGGTTGGGGTCGAACGTATTTTGATTCCGGCTCTAACGTTGACTTCTGCCTTAAACGTAGTCAAACTAGCGGAAAGTCACCCCAGGCTACTTGCCGCCATTGGCGTTCATCCTACCGAAGCCAAGACATGGGATCAAAGCACTAAAGAAGAGCTAAGACACCTTCTCACTTCACACACTCTGTCTACAGAGGAAGGAAGCAAAACGTATAGGAACATTGTGGCGATTGGCGAAATTGGCTTGGACTACTACTGGGACGCCGCTCCAGCAGAGGTACAAAAAAGCGTCTTGTGGGAACAACTTGAGTTGGCCGCCGAGTACGGCTTGCCGGTTATCCTCCACTTTCGTGAAAAGGGAGATGCACCCGATGGACCCTGTGCAGCAGATTTGCTCTCCATCCTGGAAAAGTGGGTAAACGGTCTGCGCACAGACCGCAACCCGCTGGCCAAACACCCAGGGGTCTTACACTCGTTCTCAGGGTCCTCCAAAAGCGCACAGCAAGCCATTCAACTCGGTTTCTATATCGGTGTTTCCGGCCCAGTCACCTACCGAAAAGACCGACAAGAAGTCATCGCCACGCTTCCGTTGGAACATTTGCTGCTCGAGACCGATGCTCCCTTCCTGGCGCCGACGCCACATCGTGGAAAACGGAACGAACCTGCAAATCTTTCCTTGATTGCTGATAAAATAGCGATACTACACCAAACAACGCTTGAAACGGTTGCCACAGTAACCACGGCGAATGCGAGGCAACTGTTTCAATGGGACAGGTAAGTTGAACGTTCATCCTTCGATAGCAATTATTGACCACGAGATAGCCGAGGTCGAGGTCCTGATGCGCCGGCAGGCCGAAGAAGCCCATCCTCAATTGCGTGCGGCCTTGGAGCACCTTTTGAACGCTGGCGGCAAGCGGATTCGTCCTACTTTAAGCCTGCTTACGGGCAAAATGCTCAAAGCGCCTACTCGACCTCTGATTTACCTAGCTGCTGCGGCAGAGCTTCTTCATACCGCCACCCTGGTCCACGATGACCT
>JANWWB010000190.1 GCA_025056515.1 Anaerolineales bacterium | reverse complement strand
CTTCCAAGAGCGCCAAAGCAACCGGATGATTGGGCACGCGCACAGCGACTGTTGCTAGCCCTGAGGTGACCAGGTCTGGAATCACCGGCTGTTTGGGCAAGATGAGCGTCAGCGCACCTGGCCAGAAGGTTTCGGCCAAGCGAAGCGCCAGCGGTGGGATACGACGGGCAACGCGCTCAATTTGCTCAGGACGGGCGAGATGGACGATGAGTGGGTCGGCGATTGGGCGACCTTTAGCTAGGAAGATACGTCGAACGGCCTTTTCGTCCAGAGCGTTCGCACCTAGCCCGTAGACTGTTTCGGTGGGGAACGCCACCAAGCCGCCAGCGCGCAGCAGAGCAGCGGCGCGGGAGATACTTTCTGTGGAAGCGGGAAGCCATTCGGTCATCTGGTTTGTCTCTCTTCTAAGATTGTACCTGAAGTTGCTGATTTTTTCGCACATCCAACCGCTGCCGAAGGACAGCCTTTTCGTGTAAAATAGAAGCATATGGGCACAACGCCTTCTCTACCTGAAGAAACCCCTTCTCTAAGGGCACATAAGCGGCAAAGGCTTTGGCAAATTTGGCTGCCAATGATAGCTCTGACCGTTTTGATTCTGGCTGCCGCTCTGCTGGTGACCTTAGGCGGCGCAGGGCAAACCCGCCTGTGGTCGGATATTTCCCTCATCTGGCTGATGCTCCCGCTGCTGGCATTTGGATTGGTGGGGTTAGGCCTGAGCGGACTGGCCATCTATGGGATGGCGCGCCTTCTGCGCGCAACCCCGCGCCTGACCGGAAAGCTTCAATTCTTCGCCGGACAAGCCAACGTGGGAACGCGCCGTCTGTCAGATAAGGCTGTGCAACCGTTCATCTGGATAAGGGCAGCTGGGGCAGCAGTGCGCTCTGCCTGGCACTTCCTATTTGGACATCGAAGGTGATATTATGACAGAAACCCTTGCACCCATCAAGTCTTCCTCTTGGAAAACAAAAACGTTACTTATAGGTGGCCTGCTCGGTGCAGTGGTAGGCTTGGGCGCTGCTTTTTTGCTTATCAAACGCGCAGAGCAAAAGGGCACTCCCCTAACGCTGACACCCCAGAAGGGTGTACAACTTGGTGTAACCATCGCTGGTCTTTTGCGTTCTATTCTTTCTTTGGGAGATTAATTCTCAAACAACCAGGGTGGGTTCTTGCCTAACGGAAAGTCACAGCCTTGCATCTGCAAGGCTGATTTATGCTGGTACAAAATCACGCCCAAAATTTCACGATCCAAGGAGAAACACATGAGCAGAAAGAAAATTCGTGTTGCCATCATCGGCGTTGGCAATTGTGCCTCTTCACTGGTTCAAGGCGTCGAGTTCTACAAAAATACGCCTGAGGATGCACAGGTGCCCGGGTTGATGCACGTCAACCTGGGAGGCTATCACATTCGAGATATCGAGTTCACACTTGGGATTGACATCAACGTAACGAAGGTCGGCAAAGACCTTTCCGAGGCGATTTTTGCCGAACCGAACAATACGTACAAGTTCTGCGATGTACCGCACTTGAACGCGCCGGTGGTGCGCGGCATGACCCACGACGGGCTAGGCAAATACCTGGCCGGAATCATCACCAAAGCCCCTGGCCCAACGGCTGATATTGTCCGTCTGCTTAAGGAGAGCAAGACCGATGTCGTGGTCAATTTCCTGCCGGTCGGCTCTGAGATGGCTACTAAGTGGTATGTGGAACAAGTGATAGAAGCGGGCTGCGCGTTCGTCAACGGCATCCCGGTCTTCATTGCTTCGAGCGAGTACTGGGGCAAGCGTTTCAAAGATGCCGGCTTGCCGATCTTGGGAGACGACATTAAGTCGCAAGTCGGGGCGACCATTCTGCACCGCGTCTTGACCAGCTTATTTGTTGACCGAGGAGTGCGCATCGACCGCACCTATCAACTCAATTTCGGTGGCAACACCGACTTCCTCAACATGCTCGAACGCGAACGCCTGGAGAGCAAGAAGATTTCTAAGACCGGTGCAGTGACAAGTCTGATTCCTTACCCACTCGATCCGAATAATGTGCATGTCGGTCCGAGTGATTATGTCCCCTGGCTGACCGACCGCAAGTGGTGTTATCTGCGCATGGAAGGGACGACCTTCGGTGAAGTGCCCCTCAACGTGGAAGTCAAACTGGAAGTGTGGGATAGTCCCAACTCGGCGGGCGTTATGATCGATGCTATCCGTTGCGCCAAACTGGCGCTCGACCGTGGTTTGGCCGGACCGATCGTCGGTCCTTCTTCGTATTTCTTCAAGACGCCGCCCAAACAGTTCCGAGACGATATCGCGCGCGAGAAGACCGAAGCGTTTATCCGTGGCGAGAGCGATGTGTAAGTCCTAAAGCGAGCCAAAGGACGCGACATCCTCACTCCCCCTGCTCAGCGATTGCCAAGCAGGTCGTAGTAGGACAACCTCGCTTGGGTTGTCCTACTACAACATTTGGCGTGAACACTCTCTGCGTCTCGGTTTTTAGGATCCCCAAGGAGATGAGTGCCAATGTCTTGCATCTTTTGCAGAATTATCGCTGGCCAAGCCCCGGCAGAAGTACTTTATCGGGACGACCGGACTATCGCCTTTCGCGACATCCATCCGGTTGCACCGGTGCATGTGCTGATCGTCCCGATACAACATTTTGACTCGCTCAACAGTCTGAGTGAAGAAGACGAAGCGTTGGCTGGGCATTTGCTTGTGGTCGCCCGTCGTCTGGCGGAGGAGTTGGGCGTTGCCCGCAGTGGGTATCGTCTGGTCATCAATACCGGTTCAGAAGGCGGGCAGACAGTTTTTCACTTGCATCTTCACTTGCTAGCCGGCAGGCGAATGCCGTTTGCAGGTGACTGAAGGCCTATTCTTATCCCCCAATTTGGCTCATGGTGCGGTTGCGGGCGATCTCGCCTTCTGCCAAACCGTGACCCCAGGGTTTATTCCAAATTGCGTTGAGAATGAGCTGACGCAGATCTTCATCGGAAGCGCCCTGGCGCAAAGGTTTGAGCAAATTTATCTCATATTCTCGCAGCAGGCACATCCGTAGGACGCCATCAGCGGTCAGGCGAGCGCGTGTACAGGCGGCGCAGAACGGCGCGCTGACCGAGGAGATGAAACCGAGGTCACCTGCAGCGTTGGGCAAGCGATAGAGGCGCGCCTCACCGTCTAGTTGACCATCGAGGAGCGGTTCCAGTGTCCCAAGCGCCGCTTCGATGCGCTTTCTAACTTCTTCGCTTGTGACCATTTGGCCGATTTGGAGATCGGTTGCACCGCCAAACGGCATCATTTCGATGAAACGAATTTGCCAAGGGTGATTCAAACTCAAGCGTGCCAGATCGACCACGTCTTCTTCGTTGTAGCCGCGCACAACGACAGCATTGATTTTAATGGGAGTTAAACCAGCCTCTTCGGCTGCCAAAATCCCCTCCCAGACGTCCTCAACATCTCCCCAGCGCGTCAGGCGCTTGAATTTGATCGGGTTGAGCGTATCCAAGCTGATGTTGACACGCTGTAAACCGGCCTCAGCCAAGGGGCGCGCCAAACGTTTCAGGAGGATGCCATTGGTCGTCATCGTAACCGAACGGATGCCGGGCGTGGACGCAATTTGCCGAACGATCTCGACCACGTTAGCGCGCACGGTCGGTTCCCCGCCTGTCAGGCGGATTTTATCGAACCCAAGCTTTGCAAACAATCGCGTTAGGCGAAAAATTTCCTCGTCCTGTAAAAGCTCCGCCGAAGGCCGAAAGGTCATATTCTCCGGCATGCAATAGATACAGCGCAGATTGCAATGGTCGGTGAGCGAAATGCGCAGATAATGAATCGGACGAGCAAAGCGGTCGTAGGCCATAGGAGATGTTGAATTTGGATAAATTATATCAAATTTTGTGACAATCTGGCGACCAGACGGTGAAATAAGCAACGAGATTGACGGGCAAATCGTGCTAGGTCATGGCGTTATCCGGAGTTTTCGCCATAACAGATAGGTATCCCGTTTAAGCTCTGACTTTGTATTGGTCGTTGTAGTACACAGGCAAAGAAGACGAAATGCTGTGTTACAAACATAGGGTGTCGTGTCGATCTCTCATCCTAGCCCTTGATATTCAAAACAGTTGTTGCGAGGCGGCGCAGCCGCCGAAGCAGCCTCCCAGATCATTCGGAGGACTTCGTAGTCTGGCACTGGGCCAGGGCCTTGCCGCCTTCAAAGGCTCATAACGACGCATGCATTCTGAATTTTCCAAATCTTTGCAACAGAGCAAAGACGAAAAATTATCCCGGAAGTACCACTTGGCTTTCAGCGCCTCATCCACCGTGCCTTGGCTGGCTTCTGGGTTCGCTCTTTGAGGACAAACCGGCTAAGGATGCAGCGTGTTTGGCGAGCTACAATTCTAATGATGGTCTTGTTTTGTATCCCCGAGGAAGGGGAAAAGGTGACCTCATTTTAGCCTCTTCCGCTTTTTGGAGGATCGAGGCAGCAGGGAATTGCCCCACATGCGCTCTCACCCGATTGGCAATGCTCTGAGGATTGACCCCAGATGTCGTGCTATGCAACGAAAACTCGCGCTATCGACAGGCGTTGGTGTTTTTTGATGAACTTCGGGATTGTGGGCATCCGGCTTTTTCTCGAGCATGTACTTGCCGCCGCACAAGGAACAGCAATACCGTTGGCTTTCAGAGGAAGCTTCCCAAGTTTGTGTTGCTCGACTTCACTTGCACATTGCGGACATTTTACCGTCCTATTTTACTGCTTTTTAGCACTCTCTACGCAGTGATTCGGGTTTGGGTTACCGTTTTGAGTGAGCAAAAATTGCTAACTCGTGACCCTTTACCTCTCCTATCGGCGAGGGTTGGGCTGAACAATCAAGGTGTTCTATCGTCGACTCACAGTATAATTTGCCTGAAAGGAATAGCCATGTCCGATTCTTCCACCCCTCTTCCTCCCCGTCCTACCCCTTTGTCCCCGCGCCGTCGTGCTATCGTCGTGGGCGCTTCAAGCGGCATTGGCGCTGCGCTTGCCAAGCGTTTGGCGGCCGAAGGTTGGACGCTTGCTTTATTGGCGCGTCGCACTGAGCGTCTTCAGATGCTCTGTGAAGAAATCAATTCGGCCGCAGGTGAAACGCGCGCCATGTATTACGTCCATGATGTGACCGATTTTGCCGCTGC
>JANWWB010000168.1 GCA_025056515.1 Anaerolineales bacterium | reverse complement strand
TGAAACACACGGCCAAGTCTTCCACCCAAAGTGGTTGAACGAGCGTCCGGCCACCTCCTGGCAAAAACAAGACACCAGGCGAAATGGCCGTCAGCATCGCTAAACCGGATGTGAACGTATCTCCCAAGCCAAACAAAATCGAGGCGCGCATAATCGTGTAAGCCAGTCCAGAATGACGAATAAACTCCTCGGCGATCCCCTTTGCTTTAAGCACCGGAAAGGCTGAGGCCGGATTAGCGTCTAGGTGACTAAGATAGAAGATGCGTTCAATGTGAGCATCAGAGGCGGCTTCGACCAGGTTACGCGTGCCCTCAATATCAATGGTCTGCAAATCCCCACGACCGCCTCCTGCTTCGCCGCTGGCGAGGTGATAGACAACCTGAACGCCGTGCAGAGCAGCACGCAACCCACGCGGGTCGCGCAAGCTGGTGACGGCTACCTCAACCGGCACACCGCGCGGTAAATCTGGGCTGCGTGGTGAGGGACGGAGCAAAATCCGCACCCGGTGCCCCGCAGAGACAAGCGAACGAGTCAAGGCACGTCCGACAAAGCCGGTCGCTCCGGTCACGAGAATGGTCTTACTCATGGGACCTGGTAAATGACCACCTCGCCATTGCGAAAGACCGGGACGAGATGGCGCTGAAAGTTGATTTCATTGATGCGATAAGTGCGGCGTTCCAGTGTACCAACCACCACATAGCGAATCTGATAGCGTTGGATAACCTGCAAGGCTTCTTCCCAACTCAAACTTTCGTATAGCGTAGGGATATCCCGTTCGGCACGGCGACGCTGTTCCTCGAACGTGCCTCTCCATTGATCTTCATGCCCAGGCCAACCGACTACTGTCGGCAAACCGCTATAGACCGACATGCGAGCATAATCACTGTACTGTCCGCCGACTGCCTCAGCCACAACGCCAAAAGGAGCGGAGGCTAACCAATCGGCCGCTTCGGCATCGGCGGGGTACATGCTGCGGAACAAACGCGTCCCGTCTAGGGTCCAAACCGAGGCGGCTTGGCGCAACGGGTCTGGAACGCCAGCTGTGCGCGCCGCTCGATACAGGTTGCGAAACTCGTCAAGACGAAAGCCATCGGTTTTATTCGGCAGAGCAAAAATCAAGAACAGCGCCCCGGCCAAGATGGCGAATGTATCAAGGGACAACAGAATCTGTCGCTTTCGCCTTTGCCCGTTTTGGATGACAAAAGCCACCCCAAAACCCGCAGCAATGCTCCAAAGCATCCAAGCCTGATAATAGAACTTGAAGATGGTATTCATGCGATTGCCGAACAAGTCTCGCAAGTAGACAAATTCGGGGGCCAGGACGAGCAAAGTGCCCAGCAGAATCAACAACACGGTAAAACGCAGTGGTGAAGGAGCGTCCTCAGCCGAATCCGGTTCTGATTGCTGTCTGGAAAGCGCCACCAGAAAAGCCAACGATGGAATCAGCAGCGCCAGCAGGGTCAGCAAACTGCCTAGATGGGTTAAGCGGCGTAAAGAGGCAGCGCCAAAGAAGAGCACTTCGCTCACGATGCCCTGTCCGTGGAGATAAGCTGTGGCGAAGTCGGGCATCCTGAGTTTGATGAGCAAGGCCAGAAACCAAGAGAAAGCCCACAAGACGAACGTTAGACCGATCGAAAGCCAGACACCCAATTTCCAACGCGCAGCCAAAGCGCCGCTCCCCTGGAGTGCAAACAGGTAGCCGAACAACGGCACGAAGAGAGTCCCAAACATCACCCACAAATGAGCGCCCCGGGTAGGGTTTTCCAGGTTTGGAAGAATCCCACCGGCTTGCGAGGAAAAACTGAGATGAAACGGCAGAAAGAAGACAAACGCCAGAACCAAAAGCGACAGACCGAAGAGCACCGCCTCGCCAAGTCGCATCCAGCTCCAGCCATATTGCCGGACCTGTCGTAGTCCATAGGCGCCAAGCAAGAGAGCAAAACCGGGCAAGATATCCCACGTGTTCAAGAAAGCCAGTCCACCGAGTAGAAGCGCTGCGCTGACAAACAAAAGCGGAGAAAACGGCCAATGACTTTCCTGCGGCTCGGGTTTCCATCCTCCCAAGAACAAGTTAAAAGCCACCGAAACGACAAGAAACACAAACGGCATCGCCAAGACGTGTGGATGCAAGTCTCCAAGCAGGTAGGAAAACGCCGGGAATTCATCAATGATTTCACGGAAATTGCCCGCTAAATCGTAATCCTGCAGAACGCGCGAAGACTGCCACCACCAGATGTAGCGGTCTGGTGTCCATTGCAAAGGTTCGCGTGGTGGTTGATTGAGATGACGAATATCCAGCCAGGTCCAGAAGTTGTAAGCTTGCAAATTAGGACGGGCAAAACGCCCCAAAACGGTCCACAGGTTTGAGTCACCCGGTTGACCGCTCCAAAAGAGGCCGCGGCGATGGAGCGTTTCAAGCAAACCGCCCAAATTGCCAATCAGAAGCAAGAAAAGTGGCG
>JANWWB010000140.1 GCA_025056515.1 Anaerolineales bacterium | reverse complement strand
GCTCTAGCCGCTGCTGACCTGGCGCTCTCTAGGGCAGGTGCTTCGGTCTTGGGAGAGTATCCGCTCTTTGGCCTTCCGGCGATTTTGGTGCCGTATCCACATGCCTGGCGCTATCAGCGACTGAATGCCGCCTATCTCGAACGCCAAGGTGCGGCACTTGTCTTGGACGAAGACCGTTTGATGACGGACCTTGTCTCTGTGGTGACGTCCCTGTTGCGCTCTCCGGAGCGTCTGGAGACGATGAGAACCTCGGTTGCGGCCCTGGCGCGTCCAGATGCTGCGGCAACGATCGCACGCTTGCTGGTTGCTCTCGCCGGAAAGGAAGGCCGACCATGATGAACCTTACGGTCGTCTTTTGGATGTATGTCATTTTGTTCGCCATCATCGGAGGAGTCCGTGGTTGGGCGAAAGAATTGCTGGTGGCCTTCAGCGTTATCCTGGCGCTTACCCTTTCAACGCTACTCGATCGGTACGTCAGCTTCGTGCACACTCTGCTTCAGTCCAACCCGGAAATTAATTTTTGGATTCATGCCGGCATTTTGCTTTTCCTGGTCTTCTTTGGTTATCAGACCCCCAGTCTACAGCGCTTTGCCCCCAAAGCGACGCGAGAGAAATTACAAGATGTCTTGCTAGGAGCGGTTCTGGGAGGCGTCAACGGATATCTGATCGCCGGAAGCATCTGGTATTTCTTGCATCGCAGCGCTTATCCTTTTCCCAAGGTGGTTTTACCGCCCTCTCAGGAAATCGCCGAACGCGTTGCTGCCATGATGAAATTCATGCCGCCTGAGTTATTCGGTGAGCCGGGCATTTACTTTGCTGTTGTCATTGCGTTCATTTTTGTCTTGGTTGTTTATCTGTGAACTTATGCAACGTATTCATCTGATTGGCATCGGAGGAACTGGAATTTCGGCCATTGCTCGCCTGCTGTTGGAGATGGGATACCAGGTGAGTGGCTCGGACCGCGCCGAGTCGCCGTTTACGCGCGCACTGGCTCAGGCTGGGGCGACCATCTTTCTAGGACATCGTCCTGAGAACGTCCTCGGCGCTGACTTGGTGGTGCGTTCCTCGGCTGTCTTGGATGACAACCCCGAAGTGCTGGCCGCCCACATTCAGGGCATTCCCGTCCTCAAACGCGCCGATTTTCTCGGTCATCTTATGGAAGGGAAAACCGGCCTAGCGGTCGCCGGGACGCATGGTAAAACGACCACAACCGCCATGCTCGCTTGGACGTTGATGCAGTTAGGCGAAGACCCAACTTTCATTGTTGGGAGCACTATCCATGGCTTGGGCGTCAATGCCCATGCTGGAGGTGGGCGTTGCTTCGTCATCGAGGCAGATGAGTATGACCGCATGTTCCTTGGCCTCAAGCCGGTCTTTGCAATTGTGACCAGTGTTGAGCACGACCATCCCGATTGCTATCCAACACCGCAAGATTTCTATGCTGCCTTTGTTGAGTTCGTCCACCTCCTCCCGCCTGAGGGGGTGTTGATCGCCTGTGCCGATGAACCTGGCGCGCGCCGTCTGTCTGAGGAATTCCGTCAGGGAGATCGCCGCTCCTTGACGTATAGCCTGACAGACTGTAAGGCTGATGCTTGGGCCGACCGTGTAATCCCTAACGAGCGTGGCGGCTTTGACTTCACCGCTCATCTCCGACAGGCGGCTGTCTTGGTCTCGTTGCAGGTTCCCGGGTTACATAACGTCTCCAATGCTCTGGCAGCTCTGACGGCGCTTTCGCTGCTCGGTGTGGATTTGAACGCCGCTGCCCAGGCGCTCGGCAAGTTCGAAGGAACGGGACGACGCTTTGAAGTGCGCGGCGAAGCAAGCGGTGTGACAATCATTGACGATTATGCTCATCATCCGACCGAGATTCGCACCACCTTGGCCGCCGCACGAGCGCGTTATCCCCATCGTCGTATCTGGGCAGTCTGGCAGCCACACACCTATTCGCGCACCCAGACGCTTTTGGATGACTTCCGCTCCGCTTTTCCCGATGCGGATTGTGTAGTTGTCACCGAAGTCTATGCCGCTCGCGAACCCAAACAAGATTTTTCTGCACGTCAGATTGTTGAGGGGATGTCCCATCCGGCTGCCTATTTTGGTGGCAACTTGGAAGAGACGCGCGACTTTCTGCTTTCTCGCTTGCAGCCGGGTGATGTATTGCTCGTCCTTTCTGCTGGTGATGCTGATTGGATCAGCGCCCAAACGCTGGCTTTCTTGAAGGAGAGAGAAAAATGACCGCCAAACCTAAGCAAGAGACCCGTCTGTACGAATGGGACACCATGGCGTTGCCGCCTCTACGCCTGGTACTGGGCGAAATTTCTGCTCCTGACCCCCAGGGACGTCGCCCGGCGCGCGACCCCGAGACTGCTCGAGAACTAGAGCAGACGGTCAAGAAGCTGATCGCTCACTTGAAGGCAGACGAGAAATAAGTCATCGGATGGACGCGGTTGTCTTGGAATCCCTGCGCACCTTCTTCGGCGAACGGCTGCGGGAAAACGTCCCCCTTGCGCCGTATACTTCGGCGCGCATTGGCGGTCCGGCGGATGTCTTGATTGACATTCGCTCGTCTGAAGAACTAGCCTGGGCTGCGCAGACGCTCTGGGCGGCGGGGATTCCTTGGCGAGTGTTGGGAGGCGGCTCCAATGTCCTGGTCAGCGATCGTGGTGTGCGCGGCGTTGTTTTACTCAATCGAGCGCGGCGGGTGTGCTTCCGGCTTGAGGACGACCCGCCGACCGTCTGGGCTGAATCGGGCGCAACGCTGAATGACCTGGCACAACGCGCCGCCCGTCAAGGATTGAGCGGCCTTGAGTGGGCAGCCAGTGTCCCCGGCTCCCTGGGAGGCGCCGTCTACGGGAACGCTGGCGCTTTCGGTGGCGACATGGCAGGTAACCTCTTGACGGTAGAAATCCTTCACCGCGATTCCGGTCGGCAGACTTGGCCGGTGGAGAAGATGGAGTACGGTTACCGCACCTCCGTGCTCAAGCGCGACCATCCGCCGGTGGTGATCCTGGCTGCGACCTTACGTCTGCAACGCGGCGACCCTCAGGCTATTCGCCTTCAAATGCAGGCCAACCATGAACAACGTCGCCGTACCCAACCGCCTGGCGCCAGCATGGGTTCGATGTTCAAGAACCCACCTGGCGATAAGGCCGGTCGGCTCATCGAGGCCGCCGGATTAAAAGGCACCCGCATCGGTGGCGCAGAGATCAGCCCGATGCATGCCAACTTTTTCATCAACACTGAGCACACTCGCGCAGCCGACATGAAAGCCCTCCTCCAGCTGGCACAGCGGACCGTCTTTGACAAATTTGGCGTCTGGTTGGAACCGGAGATCGAGATGATTGGCGACTGGGATGAAGAGAGCGCGCCTTGAGGTAAGTTGAATGAGCGGTATGACAAAATTCAATGTTCTCGATACAAGACTTAAGGAATGCGATCGCAGATGGCCATGACCACTTTTTCCAATCTTCGCATAGCCGTCCTCTTTGGTGGTCGTTCGGGAGAGCATGAAGTCTCCTTGACTTCTGCCAAATCGGTGCTGGGCGTTCTTTCTTCGCGCCCTTATCAGGTCTTTGAAGTCGGCATCACGCACGAGGGCGTTTGGCTGACTGGCCCCGGTGCGCGCGAGAAACTCGAGCGTGGTGATCCAGATGGGCTT
>JANWWB010000123.1 GCA_025056515.1 Anaerolineales bacterium | reverse complement strand
AAAACCGTTCGGGCCAAAATTGGGCAGTTCCAGTTTTTCGGCAATTGCCAGCAGCAGGGCTTCCCACTGCAACGCCATTTCCTGCCCATAGACTTTGACCGTGCCGGTCAGCGGCGCAATGACAGGCTGACGCACGCCCTGTACATGGTGTGGCGAAGGTTACCTGAGCGAACCTGTTCGATGCAGAGTGAGCAGACGAATATGCATGAAATGTTTGAAGTGCACCCTGCGAGAACGGAGCTCGTTTTCCAAAAAATCGAGTTATCGTCTTCGAACAATCAAATACACTTTGTGGCAAACAAGAGATGGTATCACTGCGAGGCGGCGCAGCCTCCGCAGCAATCTCCGAAATCATTCAGTGGCCTTGGTCGTTAAGCGCGCGGCCAGAGCTTTGCCGTCTTCAAAGGCTCAACTAGGCATGGATTTCAGTTTCTCGGGCCTTTGCAATAAATTTGTTATAATGCCAACTATCTTGATAATGCCAACTATCTTGACCTAGAACGTTTCCGAAGGAGGATGCATGGCTCATCTCGTGGATGAAATTTCCCTGGGGGCGATTGTTCAGGTGCGTGATCGCCTATTGGAGCAGCAACGATTAGGCCGTAAGGTTCTGCGTCTGGAATCCGGTGACCCGTCTTTTGATATCCCCGTCCATGTGCGAGAGGCGATCGAAAAAGCCCTGCGTGATGGGCATACGCACTATACGGCCTCAACTGGCATTCCTGCCCTGCGCGAGGCGATTTTTCGCAAGATTACCTTCGAAAATGGTTTGCACGTACCGAACCCTGACCATATTGTGGTCACCAACGGAGCGATGCATGGGTTATACGTTATCTTCCGCGCCTTGCTTGACCCGGGCGATGAGGTCATTTTGCCCGACCCGATGTGGACGGAAATTGGTGAGCATATTCGTTTAGCTGGCGGATTTCCTCGACCTGTACGTCTGCGCGCAGAAAATGATTATCTTTGGCAAATCGAAGAGGTGAAAGCAGCCGTCGGTCCGCGCACCCGTGCCATTTACATCAACACACCTCATAATCCGACCGGAGCTGTATTACGCCGTGAGCATTTGCAGGCCTTGGTGGACTTGGCGGTTCAACATAACTTGATGCTGGTCAGCGATGAGGCGTATGAGCATGTCCTCTTTGATGGCGAGCGTCATGTCAGCATCGGTTCGCTAGATGGCGCTCAGGAGCGCACGATTAGCGTTTTTTCTATGTCTAAAACATATGCTATGAGCGGGCTTCGTCTTGGCTACGTGATCATTCCCCAGCCGTTTTTGCTGGAGCGTCTGAAAAAATTGGTGCGTTGTACGATCAACGGCGTCAACTCGATTACACAATATGGCGCCCTTGCCGCTCTAACCGGTCCGCAAGACGCTACGCAAGCTATGGCAGCTGAATATCAAAAGCGCCGAGATATCCTCTTTGCAGCACTCGAGCGGTCACCTTATGTACGTGCTTTCAAACCTAAAGGGGCTTTCTATCTTTGGGCGCGCATCACCGAGGATTGGCCCGGCTATGGCGGACAGCGGGATGACTGGTCGATGACGAATTATTTGATTGACTCTGCCGGAATTGGCTCCTCTCCTGGTTCTGCCTTTGGAGCAGCTGGCGAAGGACATATTCGTTTTGCTTTTTCCTGTTCGACCGAACAAATCGAGGAAGCTGCCATGTTGCTTCCAGAGGTCCTTCGTCGGGCCTGAGAGCCGTCTATCCGGGCATTGGGGGTGTCAGTTCGTTCGAGAAAAGACGGTTCATTGGAATCGCAAGTGAGGAAGAGTGAATCACCCGAGGCCGGCTTGCTTCTCGGAAGGGGGTTCAAGTGACTCTTTTTTTTGGTCATCCTTTCAGGGAGCTTAGGCGATGAATGCGCCTTCTAGTTTTAGCAGCCGGTTTTTCGTCTCAATGCCTTCGCCCATAGTGTAACCGTGCAGTTTGCCATCCGTTCCGATAACGCGATGGCACGGAATGACCAGCGGCATTGGGTTCGTGGCTTCGGCCCGGCCAACGGCACGTGCTGCCTTGGGCCTGCTGATTTGTTCGGCAATCTGTTTGTAGGTGCGAGTCTCCCCGTAAGGGATTTCGCAGGTGGCGCGCAATACGGCTTGTTGAAAGGGACGAAGCAATGACCAGTCAATCGGTAGGGTAAACTGATGTCGTTGACCGGCTAAATATTGACACACCTCATCAGCGGCTTGAGCGATGCGTTGAGGATGATACCTGAGAGGGCGCTTGAAGCGCCGAGTCAAGTAGGTCTCAAATTCGGCTTGTGTGCGCCCCCAAGCAATTGCTGCCAGGCCCAGGTCTGACACGGCAATCCAGAGCGTTCCGAGCGGGGTTCCAGGAACATCGCCGAAATATAGAGGGCTTTTTTCCTTCATAAGGGTTTCTCCTGGATTTAGCCGAGCAACACGTTTAGGTATGCTTCGACCATGCTATCTAGGTTAAAGCGCTGTTCGGCATGACGACGCGCAGCGGCGCGAAAACGCGCTTGGTCATGCAGGACTTCAAGTGTGGCTTGGGCTAGGGAGGGGATGTCCGGCGGGTCGAGTTTCCATGGATCGCCGCCATAGGGGACGAGGCGTCCGGCATCTCCTTGCACCAGTTCGGGCAGCGCTCCGGTCTCGAAGCCAATCACCGGCAAACCACAGGCCAGCGCCTCGATGACCGAATTGGGACAGGGAGGATTGGGTTCAGCCGAGAAGAACAGATGGGCCGAGCGGTCCAGGAAGGGAATTTGCTCGCGTGCAACGACTCCTAGAAAAGTGAGCGGCACGCGGCTGCGTCCCAGCCAGATTTTTTGCTGAGCGGCTGTGACTTTGGCTGCTACGAACACTTCCATCGGAAATCCGTGTTTGCATTGCAACATCTCGGCCAGGCGCAGTGCGTTTTCCAATCCGACATCTTGTCCGCCGGTCAGGCTTCCTTCGACAAGCATCATACGGAAGCGGTCGGTTGGGCGCTCCTGGGGTCCATCTGGCGTGTAGACCGATACATCTACTGCGTTGTAGATTACCGTCCATGGGATGCGCGTTGCACCGTACCAATCTTCCCACCAATCATGAACGAAATGGCTCTGATACACGACTCGGTCGGCGAGAAAACGGCGGATGATGGCAAGCAAGCGGTTATTAACCTCTGAGCGTAGGAAGTGGCGCAGCGAGGTGCGTCGTCTTCGATGGAGCCAGTTCAATCCATCCAAACGGTGGACGACTCGAATGCCGCGTCGTCGCGCTTGCCAGAGCGGCCATAGCCGACGCGTACCACCGATGACCAGCACGGCGTCATAGGGTACATCGTTTAGGTCATAGCAGGTCTGAATGTCATGTTGCGCCAGTCCAGCACTTAACTTGGCCTGGAAGGAAGCCGGTCCACCAGTACCACTCAATTGGGGAACGAGGCAAATACGGGGCATTGTGGAGGAAGTTGTCAGACAATCGTAGGGAAAGCGTAGGGTTTGCGTCAAGTAATTTTTAGACGAATCTGGTAATATAAGGTGCAGAAGCGATTTCTCTTCTCCTCCTTTTCAAGAGAGCCGGGGTCGGCGTCCCCGGCTCTCGTGATTCTATCATATTCCCTAGGGGGGAATTTTGCCACGTTCGTTATGTTATACTCAATAAGATGCTTTCTTTGACACGGGTTAGGTACCGCCTTTGTCAATTGTGGCGGGCGCTTCTTCCGCAATCTCGTCTGCCGACCGAAGAACAATTAAGGGCTTATCTCTTGCCCGAGCAAGTTGCTTTATTCCGCCGTATGCAACCCTCGGAGCAAGCACATGCTTTTGCCGTTTTTGAGCGTCTGCGGCGGAGTGGTCAGCGAGATGCCGACTTGCTGACAGCGGCGCTTTTGCATGATGTGGGCAAGTCGCTGGTACCGCTTACTCCCTGGGAAAAGGCGATCGTTGTACTAGCCAAACGGTTTTTCCCAAATCGATGGATAAACTGGGCAAGAAGCGAAGCAAAGGGATGGCGACGTGCCTTTGTCGTTGCGCTCCGACATCCGAGCTGGGGTGCAGATTTGGCAGAAGCGGCGGGCGTTTCGCCGCGTGCTTGCGATTTGATTCGTCGTCATCAAGAAAGCTCAAGCACTGATGACCTCTTACGCCTTCTCCAACAAGCCGATGAAGCAGAGTGACGATACCGAGACGTTGGACGGGACAGCGCGTCCGACCGGAGGACAAAACCTCTCGGTTGTGTGTTTCTGCCTAGAAGAATCATCCTGCGGAGGCCGAAGAACTGGCTGTTTTTTTGTCAAAATGTTATGGTTTTGTTAATGTTTGTAGGCATCCGTCTCCAAGAATTGACTGACGTTTTTGAGAATGCTACAATCTCTGTCGTAAATTCCAGAGGGACGATCTTCCTCGGGGTACTTTCAAATTTCTTTATTAGGAGAAAAGACAATGAAGGGTGTAAAACAACATTTTCTCAGCCTGATGTCTCTTTTCATACTTGTAGCGCTTCTCTTGAGCGCTTGTGGAGGTCGGCCGGACGAAACCGGTTCGGGTGTGAGTCAGGACTTGGTGAAGGCTGCTCAGCAAGAAGGCATGCTCACGGTCATTGCTTTGCCTCATGACTGGTGTAACTATGGAGAGATGATTGAAACCTTCAAAGCAAAGTATGGGATTGAGGTCAACGAGCTTAATCCCGATGCCAGCTCGGCCGAGGAAATTGAGGCGGTGAAAGCCAATAAAGGTAACAAAGGTCCTCAAGCGCCAGATGTGTTGGATGTTGGCTTTGGCTTTGGACCCCAGCTGGTCGAAGAAGGGCTGGCGATGCCATACAAAGTTGCCACCTGGGACACGATTCCTGATAGCGTTAAACATCCTGATGGATATTGGTACGGTGATTACTATGGCGTGCTCGGCTTTGAAGTTGCGACCGATTTCGTCGAGAATGTGCCACGCCGCTGGTCGGATTTGCTGAAGCCCGAATATAAAGGCAAAGTTGCTTTGGCAGGTGACCCGCGGGCCTCTAATCAGGCAATTCAATCGGTAGCGGCCGCCGCTCTGGCCATGGGTGGTTCCTACGAAGATCCAATGCCTGGCCTAGAATTTTTCAAAAAGCTGAACGAAGTGGGCAACTTTGTCCCTGTCATTGCGAAGGCAGCTACGATTGCGAGCGGAGAGACCCCAATCGTCATTCGCTGGGACTATCTGGCCTTGGCCGATCGCGATAACTTCGCAGGCAATCCGAATATCGAGTTTGTCATCCCCGAGGATGGAGTTCCGGTTGCCGGTGTCTATCTACAGGCTATCAGCGCTTATGCTCCCCATCCGAATGCAGCGAAGCTCTGGCAGGAGTTCTTGTACTCCGATGAAGGTCAGCTCATCTGGCTCAAAGGCTATTGTCACCCGATTCGCTATAACGATTTAGTTGCTCGCGGTGTCATTCCCGAAGAACTTACCGCCAAGCTCCCGCCTGCTGAGGCCTATGCCAAAGCCTTCTTCCCCACCTTGGAGCAGATTACAAAGGCCAAAGAAATCATCACCACAAACTGGGATAAGGTTGTTGGCGTTGATGTCAAATAACTCTTCCAAGGTGGCTTTGGAGCAGAGGACTCCAAAGCCACCTTTTTCCGCCTTTCTTTCCTCTCTTTTGAATTGGGCTGGTCTACTGCCCTTTCTGCTTTTTGTTTTCTTTTTCCTGCTTTTGCCCTCGTTTTACTTGTTTGTCGGCAGTTTTCAAGATGCCCAAGGCCGCTTCACCCTGGATAACATACGCGCTCTATTTACACCATCCATCTTGAGCGCTTATTGGGTCACTATTCGAATCAGTATAACGACTGCTCTTTTGGGGGGAGTGATCGGTTTTTTCCTTGCATATGGATTATTGGCTAAAGAGATTCCTGCCTGGCTGCGCTCGTCGTTGATGACTTTCTTCGGTGTTGCTTCGAACTTTGCCGGTGTTCCGCTTGCGCAGGCATTTATTTTCACCTTGGGACGTGTTGGCTTGGTTACAGTCTTTTTACGGGAAGTCCTCCACTTCGACCCCTATGAACATGGCTTTAATCTATATAGCTTTTGGGGGTTGAGCATCACCTATCTCTACTTTCAATTGCCGCTGATGGTCTTGGTGATCACTCCTGCTATTGAAGGCCTCAAGAAAGATTGGCGTGAAGCGGCAGAGAATTTAGGGGCGACTTCTTGGCAGTATTGGCGGTACGTGGGTGTGCCTGTTCTCATGCCTTCTTTGCTTGGAGCGATGATTTTGCTCTTCGGCAATTCTTTCGGCGCATATGCCACAGCCATCTCCTTGACCGGTGGATTGATTAATTTGATTACGATTTTGATCGGCATACAAATCCGAGGTGATGTGTTGCACAATCCTAATCTAGGGTATGCCTTAGCCCTAGGAATGGTCGTGGTGATGGCTTTGATGATGACCATATACTATCTCCTGCGCCGTCGCAGTGAATACTGGTTGAAGTCCTAGGAAC
>JANWWB010000059.1 GCA_025056515.1 Anaerolineales bacterium | reverse complement strand
GGATGAAATTACGCTGTATGAGGCCGATTACCAAGAAGGCGCACGCGTGGCATTTCTCTCGTATGGCTGCTCGGCCCGCACGGCGCGCCATGCTATGAAAGAAGCGCGTGCACGAGGGGAAAAGGTCAATTTGCTAACCCTGAAGACGATTTGGCCCTTCCCAGAACGAGTAGTGGAAGCACTCGGCGAACTCGTGGACAAAATCATCGTAGTCGAGATGAATTTGGGACAACTGGCACTCGAAGTTGAGCGCGTGGTTGGGCGCAAGAAAGTCCGTAAAGCAGTGCGCGCAAACGGGGAGATGGTCTTACCCAGGGATGTCTTGAAGAAAATGGAGGAAGTGTAAGCTATGGGTGAACACCAACACATTCTAGAGGCCGCTAACTTACAACCGCACGAGGCGCTCTCTCCTCCCATTCAATCGAACTGGTTCGACCGCAGCGAGACCCTGCAGAAGCTGCGCCGTAACAAGAAATTCCCCACCATCTGGTGTTCTGGGTGCGGCATCGGGGTCGTGATGGGCGCTTTGCTCCGCGCCATTGACCATCTGGGTTTAAAGAACGATCAGGTAGCGCTGGTCTCCGGCATCGGCTGCACGTCCCGCATGCCGGTTTACCTGGACTATAACACCTTGCACACCACCCATGGCCGCGCTCTAGCCTTTGCCACCGGTCTGAAAATTGCACGGCCCGCTATGAAAGTCATCGCAATCATGGGTGATGGCGACGCCCTGGCAATCGGCGGCAATCACTTTATTCACGCTGCACGGCGCAACATCGGCATCACTGCCTTGGTGGTCAATAACTCTATCTATGGAATGACCGGCGGGCAATACAGCCCAACCACACCTATCGGAGGCAAGGCAACTACCGCCCCGTACGGCAACATCGAGCCACCCTTCCCAATTTGCGAATTAGCAATTGCCGCCGGGGCTACTTATGTCGCCCGTTCCACGGTATATCACGCCCTCGAATTAGACAAATTCCTGACCGAAGCCATTGCCAAAGACGGCTTTAGCGTGGTCGAGGCAGTTTCGTATTGTCATACCACCTATGGCCGGCTCAACCGCCTAGGGACTGCCGCCGACATGATGCGAGCACTCAAAGAAAACAGCATCTCCAAAACTGCCTGGGACAAACTCTCCGAAGAAGAGAAAGCGGCAAACGGTCATAAAATCGTGCGCGGCGTCTTTCATAATATTGAACGCCTGGAATACACAAAAGCTTACGACAAACTGATTGGATTCGTCCAGGGAGGTGTGCGATGAGTCAAACAATTGCCTCCCGCACCGAAATTCGTTTGGCCGGCGAAGGCGGACAAGGCATGATCCTAGCCGGGATTATTCTGGCCGAAGCCGCTGCTATCTACGACGGCAAGAACGCCGTCCAGACCCAAAGCTATGGCCCAGAAGCACGCGGCGGAGCCAGCAAATCTGAGGTCGTCATCTCTGATGGTGAAATTGACCACCCCGAGGTGCTCGAAGCCGACATCCTCGTCGCCCTGAGCAACGAGGCCTACCACAAATTCCGCCAGAACGTCAAACCGAACGGTTTAGTTATTGTAGACGCTGAGCGGGTGGAAAACCCAGATGCGGAAGCTATCAAAATTCCGATTACAAGGATAGCCTTTGAGACCACTGGACGAGAAATTACTGCTAATACCGTTGCACTTGGTGTCCTGGTGGGTTTAAGCGGAATCGTCTCACGTCAAGCCATCGAGAAAGCCATCCAAGCGCGCGCCCCACGCGGGACAGAAGAGATGAACCGCAAAGCACTAGAAGCCGGATTTGCGGCAGCGGCAAATATCCAACGCTGACTTTCGAAATAGAAGCCCCGTCCGCGACCTGGACGGGGCGTTTGATTCAACCTAGAACCTTCTCCTGTAACCCCACCAAGACAAGATATATCGGAAAGCACCTCGGCAATAGACCGGTAAGCCCATGCTGCGGGAAACGTACCGTAGCCATTAGCCTTCTATCGGATAAAAACAGAGACCAGCCGTTCCAGGGCCAGTATGGACAGCCAGAGCAGGAGAGAGTTCAGCGATGAATGATTCCACAACTTCCACCTTGCTCTCAACCAACTTTTTCAATTTCTCAACCTCTTCTTGTGCCCCCGCATGAACATAGGCTATCTTGGCCTTGCCTTTTCCCACAATTTCGCCGACTTTTTGCGCCATTGCTTGGTATGCGCCTTGGCGGCTGCGGGCAACCCCTAAAGAGACAATGATGCCGTCCTCCATGCTGATCAGCGGCTTGATGTTAAGCAGAGAACCAACTAAATGAACCGCTTTTCCGATACGGCCACCCATATAGAGATACTTGAGCGTATCAGCAGTCTGAATCATGCGCGTGATGGGAATCATCGAGCGCACTTTGGCAGCAACCGCTTCCAGATTCCATCCAGCCAAAGCAGCGCGGGCGGCTTCAATCGCCATCCACCCCTGACAAAGAGAAACATTGCGCGTGTCAATGACCTCGATTTTCACATCCGGATACTTTTCCTGCATCATGGAGCGAGCAACGGTGGCAGCCTGATACGCTCCGCTTCCAGAAGAGGTCATGTGAATGCTGATGATTTCCCGATGCCCTTCTTCAACTAAACGTTCATACGCTTCCACATAATCGCCCGGACCCGGACTGGCTGTGGTTGGCAAGAAACGCGCGGTCGTCAACCAAGCTAGAAATTCATCGCGTTTAACCGTCACCAAATCGCGCAACACTTCTTGACCGCGATGAATATAATAGGCTACTGTATGGATATGCTATTCTGCTAATAACTTTTCAGGAATGCTAGCGGTACTATCGGTAAGAACAGCAACGTTTTTGGACATAGCAAATACTCCTTGATTTACATTCTATCCTGCCATACTACCTTCAAATTAATGCGACCTAAAGGGCACCTTTAAATTGCCTATCTGTTTGCTAAAAACACCAAAACATGACTTTCGTCACTTGTTTTCTGAGAGCAATTCTTCTATACTGATACTACCGAAATCGGTAATATATGATTCCGAAACGGAACTAGAATGCCGCCCAAAAAAGTCTTTCTCGATCGGCTAGATTATGTGATTATTCAAGAACTGCATCGGAATGCGCGCGTCGCGGCGTCGGAAATTGCCCGCAAAGCGCACGCCAACGAACGCACCATCCGCAAACGCATCGAGCGTTTGGTCTCGGATGGTGTGATTCGTTTAACAGCTATTCTCGACCCAGCTGCGTTTGGATACCACACAACCGCCGATATCTTTCTGGAAACCGACCCCAACCAGGAGCAGTCTATTCTGCAACGTTTGCGAGCAATGCCGGAAGTGACCTACATTGCCCTGGGTCAAGAATCGACAGAAATCTCGATCGAAGCACGCTTCAAGGATAACGAAGCACTGCGTGAGTTTTTGGGGCGCACTCTGCCCTCTATTCCCGGAGTAAACGTCAGCCGGTATGCAATTGTCCCGCGCATTCTGCGCAACATTGACGAATGGATGCCAAGTGAGGAGGATTTTTCCGAGTAGTGCACGAGCAGAATGGATGAGGTGGTTTCTAATTGGCTACCTCGCTTTCTGCTTACCCAAATTTCTAGTCTAGGAGAGAAAAAATGAAACCCCGTATTTCCGTCTCTATCGTTCTAT
>JANWWB010000057.1 GCA_025056515.1 Anaerolineales bacterium | reverse complement strand
GGATGGCGTAGTAGTGCTGCCGTTGAACGTCCATTGCGTGATGACGGTCAGGGCGCGGGCCGGCTGCGGCGAGGTCAGCGCAGAGACGACGGACGCGCCGAGCAGTGCGACAGTCGCGGCAACGCGCGCCGAGACAAACATAAAACGATGGAAGAATGTTTGATCAGAATTGACCATCCCGTTTGCCATCCCTTGTTTGAGCTGATTTGAAGTAAGCCGAGGGGATGCTAACGGGAAGGGGTTAAGAGAATGTTGTCTTCTCTTGTGACCGGCGGTTGCAAATCAGGGTGTGACTGCTAGATAGGCCCGACTTGCGCCGGTCCCATGGCTGACACTATACTGTTAGCGAAAGGGGAGGTTGAATCGACCCCGGCCGGATTAGGCCGAAGTAGAGGCTGACACGAGCTCTGTGTAACATGGCAGAGAAGCTGACTTAGGCTGATTCGGATCGGCCTAAGTTGGCAGAGGGTTTAGTCTGTCTAATCTTTAGTTGGGCAGCCTGTTCAGAGGCCAAGCGATCTGTAAAATTAATGGTGAGCGGTTAGACGCATTGCCAATGGCGCAGTATACTTGCTTACGTAACTCATGAGAGTGCAATGGTCACGTTGAATCAACAAATTGAAATTCCTGGTGTCTTGGCAAGCGAGCAGAACATGGAGCTGAGCGAAATAGGTCGCCTGGATAAACAACTGTTTCAACGGTTTAAAGGCAAATTTGTCGTTCAGCCTTCACTCTCTCGCCTTCTGGTCAGTTTTCAAGCTAACAAAACCAGGCCCGTTTATCGCTGGTACAAATTCAAAGAAGCATTCTCAGCTTCTTTAGTCGAGTATTTATTTCATAAGTATGGCATTCACGCAGGTAGAATCCTAGACCCTTTCGCTGGCAGTGGAACAGCTTTGTTTGCCGCAAGCGCAATGGGCATAGATGCGGATGGGATTGAGTTGTTACCCATCGGTCACGAGATCATTACGGCTAAACAAATTCTAGATGCCGACTTTACCCCCGAAGATTTCGAGAGATTGCGCCAGTGGTCGGCGCTGAGGGTTTGGGAACAATCGGAAATGAGCGTTCCCTTACCAGAGCTACGAATCACGCAAGGAGCTTATCCTGACGAAACAAAAGAAGCCATCGAGAAATATATAAGCGCGTGTCAACAAGAGAACAGCAGAGTTCAACCTGTCTTGCGCCTTGCTTTGCTTTGCGTATTGGAGTCCGTCAGTTTTACCCGAAAGGATGGTCAGTACCTTCGCTGGGATCACCGCTCTGGACGCACACACGGCAAGAAGGTTTTTGACAAGGGTGAAATTCCAGAGTTTGAGCAAGCAATTTGTGAAAAAATAAATGAGATTTTAGCGGACATATCGCCCGTTCACCAAACGAGTTTGTTCCCTGTTGAGAAGCTTCAAAGCCAAATCCGTTTGTATGATGGTTCATGTCTGCAAATATTACCCCAATTACCCGATAGCACTTACGATGCCATTATGACATCTCCGCCTTACTGCAACCGCTATGATTATACGCGCACGTATGCGCTGGAACTCGCTTTATTGGGAATAGACGAAGGCGGATTATTGAGACTTCGCCAAGATATGCTTAGTTGTACAGTGGAAAATCGCGCAAAAGACTTATTAAGTATTAATCCACGATGGACAACGGCGCTGGCTGCTGCTGACGAGCAGGAATTATTACAAGCCATCCTAAAATACTTGGAAGACCAAAAGGCGCAGGGAGCCCTAAACAACAATGGAATTCCCAGGATGGTCAGAGGCTATTTTTATGAGATGGCTTGTGTTATTGCCGAATGCGCGCGTGTTCTCAAATCGAACGCGCCATTGTTTATGGTCAATGACAATGTCCGCTATGCAGGAGCAAGCATTTCAGTAGATATGATCCTCTCTGATATTGCAGAGAAATTAGGCTTTCATGTTGAACATATCTTCGTTTTGCCAAACGGCAAAGGCAATAGTAGCCAGCAGATGGGGGAGCATGGACGCGAAGCCCTGCGCAAGTGCATTTATGTCTGGAGAAAATCGCAATGACATTGCGTCCATACCGAAACCATCTTCGTTCTAGAGATGATCTCGTCACGAGTTATGAGGCCACACGTGCTGGTTTTGTAGCTCTTGCACTTGAAAAGAATCGTCGTTCAACGCCTTATGTCGCTGAAGCAAGAGCATTGCAAGAAGCCGCATCAAGGGCTAAAACTCCTGCTGATTTGCTGACCATGAAAGACATAGAAGCGGGTCTCCTCACGGCAGCAGGATTATCTGACAAAGCCCTTGTTCATCTCTTGCCAGAAGATAAAGTAGAGGCCATCAATGGTCTTATCAAGAATTTTCTTGAGCCAGCGGGAGAGAAATATGTTGAAGAACTAGTGTTCAGGTTTCTGCTGACGCGCGGCGACGCGCTCGGCGGTTCGATGCGGAATATTGGCGGTGTCTTGGCGCAGAGAAAATTTACCCGCGCCATCATTTCAATGCTGGTGATTGCTGGCATCGGTTATAGGTGGCAACATTCGAAGACCAGGCAGTGGATTGATATGACAGACGATGATTCGGAAATTGAGTTGTCTTTACGTGGATTGAGTTGGAAAAGCAAGGGCAAACCGCGTACCTTGATTTACAACTTGACTGTCCCTTTGGTGAAGAACAATGTAGACATGTGTTTATTCAACCTTGGTCCTGACGAGTTGCAGGCCACAGAGCATAAATCGGCCACGTCTTATATTGCGCTCGGCGAACTCAAAGGAGGAATAGACCCAGCAGGTGCAGACGAGCACTGGAAAACTGCGCGAGCAGCCCTTGACCGCATCCGTGAATCATTTTCTAAAGCGAAACATTCCCCACATATTTTCTTTATAGGTGCAGCGATTGAGAAGAAAATGGCGGTCGAGATATGGGATCAACTGGAAAAGGGGTTGCTCACCAACGCCGCTAATTTGAACGATCCGAATCAAATTGCATCGGTTTCTCGTTGGTTATGCACACTGTAATCCGAACATGGCTGCCCAACAAGCGTTTCCAGCCGACCCGCTTCGCTCGCGCCTCGTGCTCGCTTCGCGGGCGGCTGAAACGCGGGCCGTTAGCCCGCTTGGATAGGAGCAGTGTTGCCTATGACATCAGACAAAAACACAGGTTGCGGTAAGGTTGCCTTAGTACTTGGAGCCATTGCCTCTTTAGTAGCAATCTTTATTTTTGTAACTGGCAAGCAGAGTTTGC
>JANWWB010000041.1 GCA_025056515.1 Anaerolineales bacterium | reverse complement strand
GTGCTGAGTTGCTCCATCGAGCGGGATTCTGGGCGCTGGCGGTCGCAGCCGGGCATGAGTGGACGAAAAGAGCCATGCAGGAAGCGGCGGAGAAGGGGGTTGTGCTACAACGAGACGGGCAGATTGAGTTCATTGAGCAGGCGGTGGCGACTGCCAAGAAAGCAGCGCAAGCGGGCTAAGATCGGCCTTTTGAAAGCTGTTCCAGAGCAGGAAGATATCTTTGCACAAAGGGGGCAGATGAACTTCTATCTGCAGGAAGAGGAAGCGATGGGGATAGTATTTCGGCGCGTTCCTGTTACTCAAGATACACAGCTGTTGTCAAGCGAGAGATGGCAGAGGATGCTCAGAAACGCTTTAGCCATCTTTGTCGGTATGGTCCAACACTTGTCTGAACACATCTCTGAACTTCTTAAGAAGCCTGAAGCCTGGGGGAATCTAGAGCGATTTTGTCGTAGAATTAGGTTTATCGTTCGATAAGGAGGAGGCGTATGAGCACCCCAGCATCTCAAGTCATCTATCGTATTGCTGACCTACCGGTTTCTGACCGCCCACGCGAACGATTGGCCAGTTTAGGGCCTCAGGCGCTCAGCAACGCAGAGTTGTTAGCTATCCTACTACGGGTTGGAGTGGCCGGAGAGAGTGCTGTCCAGTTGGGACAGCGGCTGTTATCAGAATTCGGTGGTCTGATGGGATTACACCGCGCCCCATTTGAAGATTTATGCAATCAGCGCGGCATTGGAGCAGCCAAGGCAGCCCAAATTAAGGCGGCTATCGAACTCGGTCGGCGTTTGGCTTTGGAGACCCCTGAAGCGCGCCCCACCGTCACCTCGCCAGCCGATGCTGCCGCGCTGGTTTCGTATGAGATGGCTGGGTTGGAGCAAGAGCATCTGCGCGTCCTGCTGCTCGATACGCGTAACCGCGTGTTAGATATTGTGGAAGTCTATAAAGGGTCTGTCAATAGTGCTCAGGTGCGAATTGGGGAAGTATTTCGGCCTGCTGTTCGGCGCAATGCGTCAGCTCTGATAGTTGTCCATAATCATCCTAGCGGCGATCCAACACCCAGCCCAGAAGATATTGCCATCACACGAGCGATTATCCAGGCAGGTAAGCTGCTTGGCATTGAAGTTCTAGACCATTTGATTGTCGGCCAAGGACGGTGGATTTCGCTCAAGGAACGAGGCTTGGTAGCCTTTTAGGCGGATAGCTGATGCTAAAACACCAAGAAATCTGCGCCTGGTGCGGTGAGAATTAGTTGTTAGGCGCACCTGCGTTGACCCAATCTCGTAAGATTTGGATTTGTTCGGTTGTCGGCTTTGCGCCGCGTTTGGGCATTTTCCCATTTTCGACCAGACGAACGAGGAGACTCTCAGAAGCCGACCCTGGAATGACCATGGCTCCATTTTTGCTCCCAGACATCACCTTCTCGTACGAGGTAAGGTCAAAACCGGCGGCAATTCGTTCGACCCCGTGACAAGAAATGCAATATGTGTCGAAAATCGGCTGGACTTGCCGAGAATAACTGACTGCTGAAGCTGGGGTCTCGTTTGAGGCCGCAACAGTCGGAGTAGTTGTTGCAAGCAGGGGTTCGGTAGGGGTGACTTCAGGAACTGAATGAGTGGGGGAGGGCGTAGAGGCCTCAACTGTTCCTTCAGCAGTGGCTGGAGAGGACGGGGTACAGGCGGCCAGGAAAACCGCCAATCCAACAAGCAGCAAAAAAGGAAGGCTCATCTGGAATCTCATTGCAACGCGCTCCTTTTTAGATAAATTCTACCTTTTTTCTGTTAATTTTGAGTTAGAGTTTCAACGCCGGTTTTTGGAAACACCCAGAGGGAGAAGGCTGAATTTCGGTTAGGAGAGAAGCCAAGATCGCTACGGGTGTAGGTCCCCAAGGGAATCAAGACATACACCGGTCTCCCTACAGGCTGGGGGAGATGATTTGTCGCTTAGCGACTGGGACGGATTTCAAAGCTGCTAAATTCGCCGGTAAACAGTTGCCACTCCACGTGGCAATCGTCCACCCGTGAACCCCGTGGCCCGCGTTGCGCCGCTTCAACCAGGCTTTGTAGAAGAGGGCGTTTGCCTTCCGCAGTAATTTCTACTTTGTCCCAACCGACGTTGCGCACCCAGCCGGTTAGTCCAAGTGCAAGTGCAGTTTGATGGATATAGACGCGAAAGCCCACACCTTGCACTCGACCGGTGACGACAATGTGGACGCGACTGAATTCGGAGGAGTTATCGAAGGGAGCGTTCATCGAGGTTCCTTTTGACCGTTGGCTTGAAGAGCAATGGTAACAAAGGAATGGTCAGTAGGATCAGCAGCAACACGAAGTAGGGAGATAAGTTTTGCAAAGCAACCGGGGCGATTTTTTCGCCTAGGACGGCTTGTTGCCAGTGCAAATCCAATTGTGAAAGCGAAAGACCCAGAGCATGGCGCGCACCTTGTTCACATCCAAGCCCATCCGCATAAGCATAAATCAGGCGCTGGAGACCCGAAGTTCCGTAGCTTGTTTGCAAGTATCGTACAAACGATTCTGACTCGGCGTATGCTAATAATGCCCCTGAAACATCCGGCGGAAAGGGACCACATAGGCCATTGATTGGCAGTAAAGAGCGCATATGTTTGGCATAGGTCAGAACTTGAATGTAATCCTGATTGATAGTGGTTTCAAATTGGGATGCGATACCTTCCACCAACCAGGTCGGTAGCCTTGTATAGTTTGGACCGGTCATTTGGTAAAGGAGGATGTGAGCGATTTCGTGAGGGATTTGGCGCTCCATTTCCGTTTTTTCGGACGGGCCCGGTTCAATTGAGACCAGAATCACCCCTAGGTCGGGGCTGCTATGTCCCCCAACCCAGGAGATATTCTCAAGTTGGAGGGCATCTTGTAAGTCGGCAACAGAGGCATAGATATAGATGTCCATCGGGCTATTTAACGAGATCCCCAAATACGTTTCGGCTTTTGCTAGACCCTGGCGCGCGATATCGAAGGCTGCTTGTCCAAATTCCATCTCTCCTGCGTACCAATGCAGGCTCAAGCGTTGGTCGCTGAGCGTCTGCCAAGGGTAACGGTTATCTATATAGCGGAAGCTGGCGCGCTCGCTGCTGAACAGTTTGTCATTGTACTTGACCTGAAACCAATATTCAATCTTTGCAAAGGGTCGCAAAGGAGCGGTGTGAGGGGAATGCCGATATTCTAGGAATCCGTCGGCTGTCGGTTGAACAGGAATGAGATGTGTGGTCGGTTCACCTTGAACGAGGAACAAGAGGTAGGCTTCTTGGGTGTTTACAGCAGGAACGAGTTGAGCGCGAAATGTAACGCTCTCTCCAAAGACATATTCCACGGTTAGATGGTGGATTTCGGGCGTTGTTTGTTGGGCCTGTGCATAGGTCGGCAGGAGTAATCCCATGATGACCGAGATGAGCAGGAGAAGAGAAATGTGCATCTTAACGTCCTACGAAAAAGAGCAGAGGGGTGAGCGTCAGCGGGCTGAGAATCGTGGTGAAGAACACAATCGCCGTCACCAACGCCGTATCTAACTTGTATTCACTGGCCACAACAGTCGTTAGGACGGCAGTCGGCATACCGGCTTGAACAATGCCGGCTTGACGAGCGGGTAATGGCAGTGCCAAGAACGAGGCCAGTATCCAGGCTAGGAATGGTCCTGCCACCAGACGGACGAGCGAGGGAATGCTTATCGCAATCGGTTGAGAAAGCCTGGTGGCCCTTTGCAGTTCTATCCCAAGTAAGACCAACATGGCAGGGATGGTGCCACCGGCGCCCAGATCGACCGTTCTTTCGAGAAAATGGGGCAACGACAGGTTCCAGCCTGCGAACAATACTGCCAAAATCATCGCATACATTGATGGAACTTTCAAGAGGTTGCTTAAAGCTTGTCGGATGTTGAGTCGTCCGAGAGAGGCGATTGCTATTCCTACTGTATACATCATCATCATACTGGC
>JANWWB010000036.1 GCA_025056515.1 Anaerolineales bacterium | reverse complement strand
GTGCTGAGTTGCTCCATCGAGCGGGATTCTGGGCGCTGGCGGTCGCAGCCGGGCATGAGTGGACGAAAAGAGCCATGCAGGAAGCGGCGGAGAAGGGGGTTGTGCTACAACGAGACGGGCAGATTGAGTTCATTGAGCAGGGCGGTGGCGACTGCCAAGAAAGCAGCGCAAGCGGGCTAAATCTGTATCTTCCGTATCCCATGTTTGCATCTGTAAAAGACAAACTCCTTCTACCAAGCTGATAGTTTTGAGAAAACAGTCCTTCTTGCTGCCGCTAAAGGGATACCTTTCCTGATTGAGCGTTTGAGAAACTGCCTAAAGGCGGCTCATGACCTAGGTTAGCCCGCCGTCGGGCTTCTCAACCATAAACCGGGGACTCCAATCTTCCGGCGAGTGTGGTCAAAACCAAAATGCTGTTGTCAAGGTTGCTATGTGTCGTGAGAGGCCGGATTTTCATACTCGTGTCATCATCGTTGCTTTTTTCGATGCTCGCGAAGCCAAGGGCTAAGGACATAGTCTGTTGGGTATAGTGGATGTGTGGATTAAGGGCGCAGGCAGCTTGAAAGGCGTGCGCCGCGTGAATGAAGAACGGTCAGCTTCAAAGGCTTGTGTTGATTTTTCTCCTTTGCCTCTTGTAAGAAACCTTGACCATCCTTATTTGCTGTTAAAAGCTCCTCGTGAACGAAATATGGTACTTTTGGAGCAGATGCGAGATTGAGTTTCGGGTATAATGTTAAAGGATTATGAACAAAGCTGCGATTCTGCTTATCGAGGGAAAACATGCCGAGCATCCATCTTTTCTAACGCCATTGCGCAAAAAGGGATTCGCTGTTGAGGGGGTCTCAAAAGGTGGTGAAGCTTTGCGGCGTTTGAAGGAGGAAGGCCGGATTGATGTTGTGATTGTCAATGCAGCCACGTTGCGCACCAGCGGGCGAAGGATTTGTCAATCCTTGCGTGCTGCATATCCCAACCTTCCTCTTATTCTTATTTTAGATTCGGAACACTCGGCCAAGGTGGATGACGCAGATGTCATCCTGACGTTACCTTTTACCGTGCAAAAGTTGGTTAATCGGATTCGACATCTTCTTCCTGGCCCAGGCAAACATAGCCTGCAGGTGGGAGATGTCCATCTTGATTTGGAGAAGCAGATCGTTGCCTGTGGTGAGCGCCGCTCCCGCCTAACACCGCGCTTGGCTCGTTTACTTGCGGTACTTATGGAGCATCCTGGTCAAGTCGTTGACCGGAAGTCTTTATTTGCTCAAGTTTGGGAGACCAATTACACCGATGATACGCGGACGCTTGATGTGCACATTTCCTGGTTAAGGCGAGCGATAGAGGAAGACTCCCGGCGCCCTCGATACATCAAAACGATTCGCGGCGCAGGTTACCTCTTCGAAGCAAATGTTGCTGATTCATGATCGGTTCTTCCACTGGGAGCAAGTTGGCTTTCCAATCATCCTTGCCCTTTCTGTTCTTGCAGGTTTGATGACAAACTTGTCTCCAAGTGGATGGAAGTTGATGAGCAGCCTGGCGCGCTGCTAAAAGCTTGTAGGGCAGGTTTCATACCAACGGGGAGGAATTCAAGGGAAGGCAGACTTTATTCCAGGTCCAACACGCCCGTTCTTGCGGATGGACACGACCGGTGCCTATTTGTCGTGCCTGATTCACCAACGGCTGAAAGCGCTTCAAGCAAGGTCAAGAAAAGCGCTCAAGGTAAGTTTTCAAGCTTCCGGTGCGGTTTGTATTGCTTTAACCAATCCCGGGTAAACCTGTAAAATCCTCATACCATGATGCCGGCAAATATGTTCCATCGAACAGAAAAAGTCACTGTCGAACTTCCAGTTCCAGGTTAGGCAGAAGTCATCGCCTCCCAGGCATAGGTTACATCAAAACCTTGCTTCGGTGCAGAGATACAGAAATGATGATTTGTGATGTCTTTGGGGATGCTTAAGAGGACATCCTTTCTGTAGAGAAACGTAACCGCCCAATTATGGTAAGATTAGTAAGTATGAAACTAACCCTTGCCCTGGCTCAAATCAGTACTCGCTTAGGGGACGTACGTGCCAATTTAGAAAAACATCTTGTCCTGGCAAACGAAGCACGTCAAAGCGGTGCTGATCTGATTCTCTTTCCCGAATTGTCCCTGACCGGTTATGTTTTGCAAGACTTGGCGGCAACTGTTGCCGTGAGTAGTAAGTTTGATACGCAGCTTTTTGATCCTTTACGAGAGGTGAGTCGCTATCTAGACCTGGTGGTTGGTTTTGTAGAAGAAGACCGACGACGGCGTTTCTATATTGCCTCAGCTTACCTTTCCAAGGGTGAAGTAGTGTTTGTACACCGCAAAGTGTACTTGCCCACCTATGGTCTGTTTGATGAGGGACGCTTCTTTGCCTCCGGTAACTCGATCCGCGCCTTTGAGACCCGCTTTGGACGGGTAGGGATGCTGATCTGTGAAGACTTCTGGCATATTTCACCGCCTTATCTCCTTTGGCTGGATGGCGCGGAACTGTTCCTTTTCTCGTCTGCCTCACCTGGTCGAGGAATCAGCACCGACTCTCGCTTGGCCTCTTCAACTTGGGTGACCGAGGTCAACCGTGCCTACGCTCGGCTTTTCACCACCTTTGTCGCTCATGCCAACCGCGTTGGCTTCGAAGATGGGCTGAACTTCTGGGGCGGTTCAACCGTCTTTGACCCCGATGGAGGCTTGCTTATTCAGGCACCTGATTTTGATGAGAACTTGGCGCTGTGTGAGCTGGACCTCAACCAGATTCGCCGTACGCGCGCTCGTTTGCCGCTTCTAAGAGATGAAAAGCCCGAATTGCTCTTGCAGGAACTGGGGAGGATTCTGCATGAACGTTGACCTGACCCTCAACACGGACCTGGCGCGCAAAATCCTAATCCGTTTTATCCGTACGGAGATTCACCGTGCTGGCTTCCTTCGGGCGGTGGTTAACCTGTCCGGTGGCCTCGATTCGGCGGTTGTCTGTTTTCTAGCTGCTGAAGCGCTCGGCCCGGAGAATGTGCTTGCTTTGCGACTACCCTATCAAACTTCTTCCCCTGACTCACTTGAACATGCACAGATGGTCATTGAGCAGACTGGCGTTCGGGCGCGCACGATTTCAATTACCGAAATGGCCGAGCCGCTTATTGCGCTTGAGCCAGAAATGTCGCCTGTGCGCAAGGGAAACATCCTAGCACGCCTACGAATGATTGTCGCCTATGACCAATCTGAGGCATTTGGCGGCCTCGTTGTTGGCACGGGTAACAAGACTGAAATTTTGCTGGGCTATACCACGCTCTATGGCGACTCGGCCTGCGCTCTCAACCCCTTGGGTGACCTGTATAAAACGCAGGTGCGCCAGTTGGCAAGGGCAATCGGCGTTCCAGACGTTATCATCGCTAAACCCCCCTCTGCCGATTTATGGGTCGGTCAGACTGATGAAGGAGAACTAGGCTTTACATACCAAGAAGTAGACCAAGTGCTCTATCTTCTTGTAGACCAGCGATACCGTCCGGAAGAGTGTGTCCAGGCCGGTTTTTCAGAATCATTTGTGCGTGCCGTTCTCGAACGGGTGCGCCGTAACCAGTTCAAGCGCATCCTACCTCCGGTTGCAAAACTCTCGAATCGGACGGTTGGCTATGATTTTCTCTACTTGCGTGATTGGGGGACCTAAACAACTATCTCTCGAGCTTGAACCCTAACGGCCAGGTCAGCGGGTGTGCAGGTCTGGTCGTTCTCACCTCGGAATGGGAGAATCCAGATGCAAATTCCACCTGCTCTTCGCAACCCTCGTTATCGTACTTTGTGGTTAGGTATGTTGATTTCCTTTTCTGGCTCTCAGATGCAGGTTGCAGCTCTGCATTGGCACATTCGAACGTTGAGCGAAGAACCTAATCCGCTCTCTTTAGGCGGTATTGGATTGGCGCGAATCTTGCCGATTCTCTTCTTTTCCTTCTTCGGTGGTCCGGCAGCCGATACCTTTAACCGTCGCCGCATTCTTTTCCTGACCCAATCTGCCATGACCTTAACGGCTTTTTTACTCTTCCTGATGACTCTCTCTCAGCGAATCAACTTGGGTTGGATTTATGCTCTAACGGCGTTTCAGGCGGCCGCTGTTGCTTTTGACAGCCCAGCGCGCCAAGCCATGATTCCTAACATTGTCGATCGCAAGGATTTACCGAATGCTTTTAGCTTATCTTCGATTGCAATGAACACCGGTAGCATTTTAGGGCCGACCTTGGCTGGAGTGGTGATTGCTACCTTGGGACAGGAATACACTTATTTGTTCAATGCTCTCTCGTTTCTGGCGGTTATTCTGGCCTTGGTAGTCATAGGTCCTGTTTCTCAAGATATGAGTCGCGCTTCGGGTGTTAATCTGCAGGCGGCACGGGATGGCTTTCGATTTATCTTCTCGAAACCCATTATCTTCTCAACCATGTTGCTGGATTTTGTGGCAACCTTCTTTGTCTCGGCCAATACCATGATGCCGATCATTGCGCGCGATTACTTGCGAGTTGGTGAAATTGGCTACGGTTGGCTCTCTTCGGCGCAGGCAATCGGTGCCGTCTTGGCCGGGACGGTCATTTCTCAATTTCCCACGTTGCGTCGCCAGGGACCAATCTTGCTTGCTGCGGTCACGGTTTTTGGCTTAGCAGCTATTCCTTTAGGTTTAGCACATCGCTTTGGGGTCGAACCTCCAGCGGTTGAGATCTTTAGTCCGCTAAAATTGATTTGGCGCTCGGTAGGCGGTGTAACTTTCGACCTCCGGGTAAGCGTTGGTTTCCTGGTCGCATTTCTGTCTCTAATGTTAATGGGCGCGGCAGATGCTGTCAGCACCATTATTCGTAACACAATTCGCCAACTGAACACGCCAGATTAT
>JANWWB010000022.1 GCA_025056515.1 Anaerolineales bacterium | reverse complement strand
GCAGCAATGTGCCGATTTCACGCGGGGTCGTCTGGCTATAGATATCCGGGTTGGTGCTGATATCCAAACGTTGATTGGCAGGCGTGCGGAAGATTTTGAGAAGCGGCGCACCCGGGTAGAAATAGCCTCCCAGGAAGGTGTTCTCCAGCCCCAGGGTTTGCATCGTCTCGCTGACGACCAACGGGCCTCGCACTTCGTCGATTAATTTCATCAGGGCATCGGAGGCGTCATTGTTCGAACTGCCGATCATCTGAGCAACCAGGTTAGCAACTTCCGGCGAAAGGTTGTTTCCTAATACTCGATAGACGGTCACCATAATCGGAATTTTGATAGTGCTCGAGGCCGTGAAGGCAATATCGATCGGTGTAACCGGGTATTCCTTGCCTCCGGCGCTATAGGCGAAGTGAATAGATTCGCCGGTTTGCAGGTCGAGGAAATACAAGTCTACCAAGCCGGTGAAACGGCTTTGTTCAATCAGCTGCTTGAGCAGGATTTCCAACGTCTGCGGGCTTGGGCGAGTAGGGGCTACTTTTTGAGAAGTCAGGATGACGGTTCGGTTTGTCGGAGAAGTAAGCGCTGAACCGATGAGGACGACGGCACTGTCAATGTCAAGAGTTTGACCAGGTGCTCCGGGAAGAAACTCGGCACTACCCGGAATGGGCTGGGCTGGAGTCGGTGGTCGGTCATAGCGGGTTGCAATTTCTGTCTGTAGGTAGGCGCGTAACCGCTCCTCCGAGTAGGACGCGACCAAAGGGACAGAGTTGGACGGCATCGGTCGATTCCAAAGATAGTTCCAAAATCCGCTCCAAAACGAAATTCCGGTTCGTTGCATATCGGCCGCAGCTAGCATGCTTTCGAGGTTAAGTTCAAATCCAACGATAGCCGGGTTCAGGTGGATGACCGCTTCGCCATAGCGAAGCTCAACGGGAGTAGAATATACTGCTAGCAGACGTTGGGCTGCCGCTTGCGGGGATAACCCCCCGACCGGAACGCCCCCGATCGTCATATCGGCGGGATAATTGGCTCGCTGCAGACTATATTGAACCAGTTGAACGACAAACAGCACAGCAGCTGCCAAGATGAAGATCAGCGAACCCCACCGTATCAAAAAGGATGAACCACGCATCCTCATCAAGCCTCCACAAATCGATGATTTTCATCATGGTCAAGCTAGTAAGAGTATAACACACTCGCTTGCAACAATTATGCTACAATGGGTTTGCACGCTATAGTTCTTGCCAAACTCTTCTTGCAGGAGACTTTATGCTGCGGGCTTTTTTTGTTTCTTTATCGAAAGCCAAATGGGCGCAACGCCTGATAACGAGGTGGGGCTTTGCATGGCGGGCTGCCAGCCGTTTCGTTGCCGGTGATACGATTGCCGATGCGGTTCAGGTTGTGCGCGAGTTAAACGCGCGCGGGATTAACGCTACCCTAGACCATTTAGGGGAAAGCACCACCACTGTGGAAGAAGCCATTCAGGCCAAGAATGATATTCTGGCGTTGCTTGAAGAGATTGATTGTTGTGACGTGCGTGCGAATGTCTCTATCAAATTGACACAGATAGGCCTGGCCTTGAGCGAAGCTTTGTGTGCACAAAACTTGGAAGAAATTTTAGCCTGTGCCTCACAGCATAATAATTTTATCCGCATCGACATGGAAGATTCACCCTATGTGGATAGGACCTATCGCCTCTACCGCCTGATGCGTGCCAAAGGTTATGAGAATGTCGGTGTGGTGGTTCAGTCTTACCTGTATCGTAGTGAGCAAGATGTTCGCACTTTACTGGCGGAAGGCGCTCGCTTCCGCTTAGTCAAAGGGGCTTATAAAGAACCACCGGAAATTGCTTTTCCCAAGAAGGCCGATGTAGATGCCAATTTTGACCTCTTGACGCAATTGCTGCTTGACGCTTCCCTGCAAGCTGGGGCACCTGCGATAAGCCCAGATGGGCGCGTTCCACCTATCCCGGCGATTGCCACGCACGACCCAAAGCGTATTGAATTTGCTAAAGCTTATGCGGCTAAGATCGGTCTCCCGAAAAACGCGCTGGAGTTTCAAATGCTTTACGGCATTCGTCGAGATTTGCAGGAACAGTGTGCTTCAGAAGGCTATCCTGTTCGTGTGTATGTTCCCTACGGCACACACTGGTATCCGTATTTTATGCGCCGACTGGCCGAACGTCCGGCAAACGTATGGTTCTTCTTATCGAATCTTTTCCGGCGTTAAGAGTTTTATCGTCGAATAACTCACACAGATTATCCTACTAGATATGGGGGAATGACTGTTCTCGACCGCAAATCTGTGGTAAAACAGAGCCGATAATGGTCAAACCCTCTGCTCTTGCCGTCGTGACGGGTGCAGCGCGGCGCGTGGGTCGTCTCTTTGCTCTGGCTTTGGCGCGTCGCGGCTATTCGATTGTGCTCCATTACCACACCTCGCGCAGTGTGACAGATCAAACTGTCCAAGAGATTGCTGCTCTCGGTTGCCCGGTCTACCCGGTTCAAGCAGATCTGACGACCGAACAGGGCCTGAACACCCTGATTCAAGGGATAGATGAGGCTTTAGAATCTTCGGATGCTTGCTTGAAAGTCTTGGTAAATTCAGCTGCCGTGATGCCGCGTGCCTCTTTGACAGAGCTTGCTCTCAGCGATTGGGATGCAACACTGGCGCTTAATTTGCGCGCTCCGTTTTATCTAACGCAAGCTGCTGCCCAGCGCATGTCAACTGGCGGGCTGGTGGTCAATGTCACAGATGTCGGCGCCCGTAAGATTTGGGTTAACTACCCTGCTTATGTGGTCAGCAAATCAGCTCTTGAGACTCTCACCCGTCTTCAAGCGCGTACCTATGCACCTACTGTGCGCGTCAATGCTTTGGCGTTTGGGTTTGTCCTTCCTTCCGAGGCGATGTCTGCTGCGGAATGGAACTCTTTGCTCAACCGTACCCCTTTGGGGCGTGCAGTAGCACCTGAAGAACTTAGCTTGGCTCTTGAGTTCTTGCTAGATACACCTTCTATAACCGGTCAGACTCTAGTCCTGGATAGCGGGTATAGCCTGATTTAGATGATTGGGCAGTGACAAATATAAAGATTTCGGAATGCTCTGTTGCAACATCGATTATTGTATCACTGCGAGCGCAGCGAATCAGTCTCCTGGATTGCCAGGAGATTGCTTCGGCGGCTATGCCGCCTCGCAAAAACACTAAAAAATGAGAGTTTGACTCCTTGCGACAGAGCAATTTCGGAATTCTAAACGGTCAACCATCACCCATGCTGCCAATAGAGTTTCGGCAAATTTCGTCTTGATGATTTTCAAATCAAAGGAGAAAGTTTTGATGCCCGATCTCTTGCGAGCTTGGCGTTTGATTCGCTGGATTGACTTTTTGATTGCAACGCTGGCCTTCTTGCTTGGCGTAGGCTTGGCACGCTATCTCGGCGCATCAGTGCGCTGGGAAGCCTTGGCGATCGGCTTGCTGGTGCTGGGAGCGTTGTTTTTATCGTTCACTTGGCTGCGCGAATACTTCCGCCTACCTTTCTTACCACGTCCGGCGGAGGAGACACCCGGTCAACGCGAGCGGTTTCGTCTCTTGCTCTTGCAATTGTCCTATGCCGGTCTGGCCGTTGGTGGCGTAGGCGCAGTTGTCTTGGTTTTTTATCGTCTTTTGGGTTTAGAATCGAGTTTGCTCCTTCTGTTAATTGTGTTCGTGCAGACTCTTGCTAGCCTTCCTCCTTTCCGTCTTGGCGAGCGAGGCTATGGTGAATTGCTAGCCATTCTGACTTTAGTGATGTTTCCTCAAGCCCTTGGCTTTTACTTACAGCAACATACTTACCATCGTTTGCTCTCGCTTACGGCGTTCCCGTTGGTTTTTTTAGCCTTTGCAAGCTTTTTGGCATCGGGTTTTTCTCGCTTTGCCTCTGATCAAAAGCTCGGGCGTGAGAGCCTGCTTTCCCGCCTGACCTGGCCACGGGCGGTGATTTTTCATCATGTCTCGCTTTTGTTGGCCGTTGTGTTTTTCCTGCTTGCCCCTCTTGGAGGTCTTTCTCTGGCTTTACTCTGGCCGCTCTTATTGGTTTTGCCTTTTTATGGGTTACAGGTGTATTGGCTGCAACGCATTATCTCGGGCGCGCCGCCGCTTTGGAAATTTTTTGACTTGCTCCTATATGCTAATCTAGCCCTGACACTCTACCTGCTCACGCTTTCTTTCTGGACTCGCTAGCAGACTCTCAGACAAGGGAGACAAGACTATGCCTGAATTTCTACGATTGGCTGCCCCGCTTGACGCACTTGAAACTTTTTTGGCCGCCGTACCTGATTCGGTGCCTGTAACAGAAACGATTGAGACTCACGCTGCCCTGGGGCGCGTGCTGGCCGAGGATATGTATGCGCCTCATCCTCTTCCCGAGTTTGCGCGCGCTTCGGTGGATGGGTATGCAGTTCGTGCTCGCGATACGTTTGGCGCTTCGGAGTCCTTGCCGGCTTATCTGAATCTGGTTGGCGAAATTTCCATGGGAACCTCAGCTCACTTCAAATTGGAAG
>JANWWB010000359.1 GCA_025056515.1 Anaerolineales bacterium | reverse complement strand
GTTGGATGACCCTAACGACCATATCGAGATTGCTAAACACAAATTGAGCCACCTCCCGCCAGGCATCACACACTTCCTGATGCACCCGGCGATCGATACGCCCGAGCTACGCGCCATCACCCCCGATTGGCCCAGCCGTGTGGCGAACTATCAGGCCTTTATGAGCCGTGAAATCAAGGAGTTCCTCAAGAACTCTGGTATTCACGTCATCGGCTACCGGCCAATCCGCGATGTAATGAGACAGTAACTTGCCCGGTTTACAAGGCTGCGGAGAAATCCTATGAACTACTTTCTCGGCATAGATGTCGGCGGGACGAAAACCCATGCCCTGATTGCAGACGAACATGGCCGTGCAGTGGGTTTTGCTCAAGCTGGCCCGGGCAACTGGGAAGCAGTGGGCTACGACGGCCTGACTCAAACCCTACAAGAGGTCACCCACCGCGCTCTCGAAGCAGCCGGGTTGATGCTCAACGACCTGCGGGGAGCAGGGATGGGGCTAGCTGGCTACGATTGGCCCAGCCAGAGACAAGCGCATCTGGACGCCATTGCCCCCCTCGGCCTGACCTGCCCAATAGAAATTGTCAACGACGCCGTCCTGGGCATCTACGCTGGAACAGAAGAGGGCTGGGGCGTGTCGATCGTCTCGGGGACGGGTTGCAATTGTCGCGGCCTGAACCGCAACCGGCGCGAAGGACGCGTGGTCGGAGGAGCCAGTTACTGGTCTGGGGAAGCGGCGGGCGGATTTGACATCCTCCTGCGTGCCATGCGTGCGGTTGTCTTCGAGTGGAATCGACGCGGCCCGGCTACTGCTCTCTCGTCTGCCTTTTTGGAGTACACCGGTGCCAAAAATTTAGATGACCTCATCGAGGGCGCTTATCTTGGTCACTATGGATTCGACCCTGGCATGGTGCACGTGGTCTTCGAGGTGGCTCAGCGCGGCGACGCGCAGGCACTCGAAGTGATGCGCTGGGCGGGGCAGGAATTGGGCGGTATGGCGGTCGGAGTTATTCGTCAATTGGAAATCCAGTCCGATGTCTTCGAAGTGGTCTTGATTGGCAGTATTTTTGACGGTCATCCGCTTATTGCCGAGGCGCTCAGCGAGACCATTCACCGGGAAGCTCCACGGGCGCGTATCGAACGACTGACCGCCCCACCGGTGGTCGGCGGAGTCCTACTTGGCATGGAGGCAGCGGGAGTCGATTTCCGTTCGAAGCGGAAAGCGCTTATCGAGTCAACCCGGCAATTTATGGAGATCCAGAAAACCTGAAAGCTGCGAGGAGCGGCAGTGGTTGCATAATCAGACTAGTGTCATCTCCTCTTGGCTCGTAAAGTAGCTTTCACGCTTAGAAAGACCAACTTCAGCATCGCTTTCACCGGAAGGCGAGAGAGCATCGCTCCGATGGGGGCCGCCGTCACCGCGCCTGGTGTGCAAGCACGTTCCTGGGTCCAAGCCGAGCGAAGCGGCTCTTTTCCCTCTGGGTGGGCGCAGACCGACCGCACTCGGAAGAGATACTCTTTGCCCTCCTCCAATCCATCGATTTGCAAGCGAGTTGAGTCGCCGCTCGCAATCATCTGCCATTCGCCGCCTTGAGCCAGACGCCATGCCGCTTCGTAGCCGGTAACCACCTGGCCGCGTGGAGCATCCCACACCAACACCGCTCCACCCGAGATCGGGTTGACCAGAAAAGCCGTCGGGGGATCTAGTCTGACCTGCACTGCCTGCTGTGCCTGTTTCTCCTTGGCTTCCACGAGGCGACGGACATCCTCGGCGGTCTCAGCCTGCACCCCCGCAGGCGTTGCATAAAAGACAATCTCCGGTGGATAGAAGTGTAGTAACGCCTCGGCCTGAAGATCTGCGGGTGGCTCATCGCCGGCGTATGGCGCCAGAAGAAGAGCAAAGCGCACTGTCTTCCCATTGTAAGACGGACCATTGGGGTTGAACTGCCCACCCAGCGCCCTCTGCAGCGCCGCGCCGACTCCGTTGCCGCCTAAGTGAGAATAGTCGAACATCCGTCCGTGATAGGAGCCAAACGGATTGAGCGAGACCACCTGTCGACCGTCCCGCTCTCGCAAACGCATGGGGCAAAAAGCCATCGAGGCCAGCTTTTCGGCATTTTCGCCTAGGAGCAGACCGCGAGTGCGGTCCGAGACAGCCACCCAACCCGCCGTCACTTGGTGATTCAAAGCATCCGGTTCGCGGTTGCGCGGGTTCATTTCACCATAGTTCAAATCATAATAAGACGTGATGCCCAAGTAATTGCGCTTCCAGACACGCAACGGCTGACCGACCGGAGGCAGCAAGCGCGGCGTCAACTGGAACGGTGCCACCTCCACCCAGCGCAAGTCCATCAGGCGACGCAATTTTTGTAGCATATTGTGGATAAGATCGGTCGTCGGGGTGTAAGCATAAGCGGCCTCTACATCCACATACAGATAGGGCAGGTCATCGAACAAAGTGAAAGTGAACGTCAACTCGCTGTCGTACTCGCCATGTGGCGTCTGCATGGGAATGGAGGTCTGCAGACGAACACGCTGTAACCCATTCCACGTTTCACTTTCGAGAGGCACAAACGCATAACGGCCCGCCGAATACATCGCCGGTTTTCGGCCGGTCCTATATGAGACGAAGGGGCGCAAGAAATCCGGGCCACCCACCTCGACGCCCAGATGCCGGAAAGACTGAATGCCACATTGCTCTGAGAACAAGACCTCTAGCCAGGGGTTAGACAAACGAATCGGGGACGATTGCACCGGATGGGAAGTGGAAAAGGGAGCAGGATAGAGGCGGAAGCGGGTTACGGCGTTCGGGCCGACCGAAGTGACAAAACACGCTTCAGCGCGCCGAAGACCACCGGACAAGCAGGCAACTTCGGTCAGGGAGACCGGAATCGGGTTACCGTGAATGTCTTCAAGACGAACCGCTTCCACCTTCGGCGGCAAGATGAGCGGTAAGCGGATGGCAACCCGACCTGCAGGAACGGGTAGGTCACGTGCTGACGGCGCAGCAACAATCTCGAACTCGTAAAGGAGATTATCCGCAGGAGGTGGGGCGACTGTCTTCCAGGCACGAATCGCTTCGCGTTCGGCGGCTTCGGCACGTTCCGCCGCCCGGCTCAGGATAGCGAAAGCACGCGCCTGACGCTCCTCGTTGATGACCGGTGTGGACATGCCGAAGTGGGTCGTGCTCAACCCAATCAGCCGTTGAAAGAAGGAGGAGTCCATTCCGTCCCACAGGGCAGCGCGCAGGTCGAGGCCGAGGCGAGACGCAAGCGTCTCGGCGCGCAGAGAAGCCAGGCGCGAGCGTTCGAGCAACGTCCAAGCAAGCAGGCTAGGATACTTCTCCGCCCAGGAATAGTTCCCGTCGAATGCGCCGTCAGCCAGGTCTTGACGGACAAGGATTTCGCCTGTGGGAGGATGCGCCGCCAAGTACTCGGACGGGACGGTAAATGCCGCCCAGGGGTACTTATTCACAGCCGTGATGAACTCCTCTAATCCGCCGGTGTTCGGCGCCCAAGCCAGGAACGGCGGCAAGTGCATCGGCAACCACGCTTCTAGGTCGGCGTCGGCGTTGAGATGAATCAGCACATCAGAGCGAATCTCGCCGCGCTGCTGACGTTCATGGAGGTCAAGCATCAAGTTTTCAAGCGAAACATACTCAAACAAGTCGGTGATGGAAAGGCAGGGGAAGAGAATCAACGGCGGCTGGTCTTCGTGCGAGCGGAACCAGAGAGGATTGAAACGCCGTTCAAGCGGCAGCGCCGGCGTGAACGCTGCCAGTGTATTGAATGGCGTCAGGGCATAGTAGAGCAGCAAACCCTCCACGCCGCAGGCTTTGAGAATTTGCTCCTGTCCGGTGGTGAACATGCACTCTTGCGGGCGGTAGAACGGGGCTACCTTGCCGAAGAGTTGCCGTAAACCGCTGCCCCAGGGATTCTCGATAGCCCACTCAATGGCTGCCCGGAACTCGTCGGCGGTCGCAGCGTGATTCGCGCCGTTGTTGAACGGGCCGAGGACGATTTCGTCCAGTCCGGCGGCAACGCGGCGTTGGATTCGCTCGAGAATATCGGGGCAATGTTTGGGCAAGATTTCTTGAAACGTCCAGTACACCTCAGTATCCCAGTAACCGCGTGCTTGCTTTCCGGCGGCGTTAGCGCGATCAAGAATGTCCAAAATGCCGCGGATGACGCGCATATCTGTGCCAAAGCCAGCCTCGTCAGGCGTGTCGCCGCGCCAAGAGTGGTAGAAGTTGATGTGAAAACCAAGGGTGATGTACACCTTGTAGTCCATGCCGCCTCCAAACATAACAAAGGATGAGGAGGGCTATCCTCCTGGAACGATCCCAGATGAAACACCGGTGCAAAGAGACTACTTCTTTCCTGCTGTGACTCGTATGTCCTGAGTACTTCTCAGTCTCGACGTGCATCTCTTAGCGCATGAGACCCCTACACCCATAAGAGCAACAAACTCAGGAGAGTGCTTTGAGCAAAATGCTAACAACAATGGTATGGCAGGGAGAACTTCGGTGAATTATGATTGCATCTGGCATTTTTGGGTAGGTCGAGTTGTCCATTTGACCCATAAAACATTATAATATATATACATTATGAACCTGACCGTTGATCCCACCAGCCCCCTGCCACTTTACTACCAAATCCGCGAACAACTACGCGCCAGAATTCTCTCCGGTGAACTCAAGCCCGGCGATGCCTTGCCGGGTGAGGAAGAAATCTGCGCACAGACGGGCGTCTCACGCATGACCGCACGCCAGGCTCTTTCCCAACTCGTCAGCGAAGGCTTGGTTACACGCCAGCGCGGTCGTGGAACGTTTGTCTCGGCGCCAAAGGTCAAATTACCAGGCATCCAGGGATTGGGGATGGGCTATAGCGAACTCTTACAGCAAGTGGGAGCCAGTACAGAGACGCGCCTCCTTCAACAGGAACTCACTGTCGCCGGGCCAGATACTGCGGCGGCGTTAAAGCTTCGCCCCGGTGAAGCGATTGTCCGTTTAATTCGCCTACGCCTGGTCGGCAGAGAGAGAATGGCGCTGGAGACCTCTCACCTTCCTGCTCACTTTGTGCCAGGGCTGGAAAGACTCGACTTGAACGGTCTGAGTTTACGTCGTGTGCTCGAAGAGGAGTATGGCTTGTCTTTGGCCTACGCCATTGATGAGCTGGAAATTTCCACTGCCGGCCCATATGAAGCCAGCCTATTGCAAATCTCCGAGGGAGTTCCGGTGGCGCTTGTCCACAGCATCAATTACCTAACGGACGACACGCCCTTACTGCTCAACCATATTGTCCACCGCGGCGACCGGTTTCGCGCCATCTTGCGCCGCTCACATTCTTCCTGATTCTCACTCTGTTTCTTTTTTTGGAGGTCTCGAGATGTCCGAGCTTATCTCACGAAACCCGGCAACCGGCGAGGAGCTGGGCCGCGCTCCCATCTATACCGCCGAACAGGTGCAAGCGGCTGTTCGGACGGCGCGCGCCGCGCAAATCGCCTGGGGTGCCCTGAGCGTACAACAGCGTCTGCGCGAATTGAAACGCCTCAGCCGCGTCCTGGTCGAACAGGCCGACGCCATCGCCCATCTGATTGTCTCAGAACAGGGCAAGAACCAGATTGAGGCCTACGGCGAGGTGATGACCGCGCTGGAGCTGCTGCGTTTCTATCAACAAAATGCCGTTCGCATCCTACGCCCCCGGTCGGTTTCGCCGCGACTGGGGGCGTTGCGTTCACACCGCATCATCGCTCGACCGCGCGGCGTGGTGGGCATTATCTCGCCCTGGAACTATCCGGTGACCCTGAGTATGGAACCGCTGATCGCCGCCCTTGTTGCGGGCAACGCCGTCGTGCTCAAGCCTTCGGAATATACGCCGCTCATTGGCCTGAAGATAGGCGAACTAGCGCGCCTGGCCCGGCTGCCCGAGGGACTGGTGCAAGTGACCACCGGGGACGCTTCTACCGGTCAGGCGCTGATTGCAGCCGGCATTGATAAACTGGTCTTCACCGGCAGCGCCGCCAACGGACGCAAGGTAGCCGCCTCGGCCGGAGAACATCTTGTCCCATTGACACTCGAACTGGGCGGCAAAGACGCCGCCATCGTCCTGGCCGACGCCGATTTGGAGCAAGCCGCTGAGGGCATTTTGTGGGGAGCGTTGCTCAACGCCGGACAAGCTTGCCTGGCAGTCGAACGCATCTATGTCGAGGAAGCCGTGGCCGAGGCCTTCATCCAAAAATTGACCGAAAAGGCCGCCCGTCTACGCGTTGGTCCGGCGGCCGATCCCAACCATGACGTCTGTGCTATCACGACCGAAGCGCAGTTGAATGTTATCAAAAAACACCTGGAAGACGCTCGGCTGAAAGGAGCGCGTGTGCTTCTGGGTGGCGAGCCGCTCCCCGCTCCGGGGCGCTTCTTCCCACCGACCATCCTTGTCGGAGTCAATGAAGAGATGGATGTCCTGCG
>JANWWB010000316.1 GCA_025056515.1 Anaerolineales bacterium | reverse complement strand
GCAGCTGAAAAAAGGGGTTGGTCAGCATCTTGGAAGTGGCAATCCAGGTCAGCCGGGGAATGTCGTTCTCTCTGCTCATAATGACATCTACGGCGAAATTTTTCGCGATCTAGACCGTCTCAGACCCGGCGATATTATCATCCTCTTCACCGCTCAACAACAGTACACTTACCAGGTGACTGGCAGTGCAATTGTTGAGCCAACGGCGGTTGAGGTGATGGCACCCACCAGTTATCCTGCGGTGACTTTGATCAGTTGCTACCCTTATCTGGTGGACAACAAACGAATAGTAGTTTTTGGTCAGCTCAAAAGCCCTTAACAAGTCAAAGTCCTCAGATAGGGCACCCTCAAACAGCCGGATTGTGGCATGCTGCTGAAAACTCACGACCATTTCAGCACACCGGTATGTTACCCTCGCTATGCCGATTGGCATCACCAACGTGACCAAACCTATTTCTTACAGGAGTATTCTATCTCATGAGTAAAAAAGGTAAATCATCTTTCTCCGTTCGTCAGGAAACCTTTCAGCCGGATTACAGTCAGACCAAGCGCGATCTGAAGCGAATCGGTATTCTAGCTGGGACGTTCATCTTGATTCTGGTTGTATTGTCCTTCTTCCAGGACCAATGGATGGCGCTCTTCCTGCGCTAATTCAAGGCAAATGTTTCTGAACGGCAGGCAACATGCGCGATCAGATTATGGATTTGCGCCTGGAGAAGCTGGTCTTTGGCGGCGATGCTCTAGGACGCCTGCCGGATGGCCAGGCTGTCTTTGTGCCTTTTGCCTTGCCTGGCGAGCTGGTGCGTGTTCGTCTCTTGGAAGAGCGGCGCGGCCGTTGGACAGCAGAACTCCTTGAAGTGTTGGAATCTTCGCCCGACCGAGTTCCGCCGACTTGTCGCCATTACGGTCTATGCGGTGGGTGTCAATATCAGCACCTTTCGTATTCGGCGCAAGTCAATGCAAAAAAAGGTATCTTGTGTGAACAACTCCGGCGTCTTGGCAAAATTTCCGCTTCCCCCTTGCCTTCCACTGTCCTCTCGCCTTCTCCTTGGCGATATCGCAATCATGCCCAATTTCATCTAACGCCGCAGGGCGAATTAGCCTATGTAGGGCGTGACGGTCACTTGATGCCTGTGCGTGAATGTCCACTTCTCTCGGAAGAATTGAACGAGATCTGGCCCCGTCTTGTCTTTGAGTCGGGACTCTCGATAGAACGGATTGGAATACGCGTAGGAAGCGATGGCCAAGCGATGCTCGTGCTTGAGTCGGACGAGTCACCTGAACTTGAGGTGGAGATTGAAGGTCTGTCGGTTGTGCATTTGCTGGGGGAGGAAGCTATTGTGCTGGCCGGCGAGGAAGCTGTGACCATGCAAGTCCATCATCGACTCTTCCGTGTTTCGGCAGGGGCGTTCTTTCAGGTCAATCTACCGATTGCTGCTTCCATGGTCTCCTACCTAATCGAAAAACTGCCTGTTTCACCTGACGAAACGCTGATGGATATTTATTGTGGCGTCGGGTTATTCAGCGCCTTTTTTGCCGGCAAAGTGCGCCGTTTGATAGGCGTTGAGGCCTCTTCGATTGCCTGCGAAGATTTTGCGCTGAACCTGGATGAGTTCGACAACGTTGAACTGTACGAAGGGACAGCCGAGCAGATTCTGCCGTGGATAGAAGCACGTCCACAGACTGTGATTGTAGATCCACCACGTGCCGGTCTAGGAAAACGCGTCCTAGAGGCATTGCTGGCCCTAGGTCCGGAACGAATCGCTTATGTTTCGTGCGAACCATCCACGCTGGCGCGCGATGCTGCCCGGTTCCTGGCGGGCGGTTACACTTTGAGCGAAATTTGCTTATTTGATCAATTTCCCCAAACTGCCCACATAGAGAGCATTAGCCTGTTCCATCGAGAACGGCGTTCATAAGCGAGAGATGACCTGCTTACGGATTAATCCGTTGATAAGCAGCAAGAGACGTTTAAGGGGATGGCACGCCGGACGGCTCTGGAAGCGCGCTGCGCTTTCCCAAGCTAGGATTTTGATTTGATCCATCATCTGGTGAGAGACTTTCCGAACCAACGAGCGATCCTGTGGATCACCGTGCCAATGGATTGCAGCTCCGACTGTCATAAAGTAAGGGCCATAAAAGTACCAGAGGGCTTCACTCTCATCACCGCTAATCCGGGAGCGGAGGTTGATTCGCCGGTCGCAGCGCAGATAGATGCCGACCGGCACAACCGGAACACTGGTTGCCAGCGCCAGACGAGCGGCACCGGTGCGAGGGGGAAGAAAGGCGTTCTCGCCAGGGCTGATATGTCCTTCGATAAAGATTGCTACTGAGACACCCCGCTCCAGCCGGTTTTGCGCTTCCACCAGAGCCTCTGCTGGTGTTTCCAAAGGAACGCAAATCTCGCGCACATGGCGCAGAAAAGCACCAAACCCGCGCACTCGAAAGGCTTTTTCCGTCAACAAAACGTTGATTTCCTCTTGTGAGAGCAGGTGAATCAAGAAAGGGTCGATGGCGCTGGGATGGTTAGCAACAAAGATCTTTGGGCCGGGCGGTAGAGGGGTCTGAAAATGGACATCGAATTCCATCAGCAGAGAAACGTAGGTGCGCACCAGCCGCCAGCCTAAACGATACAAACGATTTGGACTCGTCCAGTGCTCGCGTTCCATTGTGGAAATGATACTTTGGTTTGACCTTTTAGCAACTATCAAATTGCTATCAACCCGAGGACCTTTACTCGGCGATTGGACCAATTCGGTTTGGGACTTGACCAACCGGCTGCGTTGACAAAACGAGTGTTTGCCCAACCGGATTAGACGACGGAAGACTCGATGCCAACAAACATCTAGGGGTGAGTGACCAGAAAGTTATCAAAATACACAACCAAGCCTCCATCTTCCAGCGTGGTGACCACAAAGCCGGCATCACCGCTTGGAAAATCGACGTCCTCGGCTAGGGCAACAATCTGGCCATTAATGCTACCGGTTAGGGTCGAGGAAGCGCACGAGAAGGTCAAGCGATTCACGCCATCGGGACGAATATCACGGCTGTATGACATTTGTGTCTGTCCAAGGAGGACAGCTTGCCCATCTTGCATCTTACCCAGACCGAAGTAACCATCGCCGGCGATGACAAAGAAGTAATAATTGCGTTCATCAAGATAGCGACAAATCAAGCCAAACAGGTTGGCTGGTTTCCCGGCTGTTTGTCGGACATCCACTTCAACCACTACATCACGATAGATTTGTTTGGAGGTGGCTAAAAACTGACGACCCGAGACATCAAGTTGAACGAGATAGGCGTCCTCCCGGTAAGCACTCAACCCACCTGGAAAGTCGCCGACCGGCCAAGGGCCCGAGGTAGTTGAAAAGTCATCCCGATACAGCACATCACCAGGGATGGCGATTAAGTCTATCAAGAGAGAAGATTGACAAGCCAGACCACTCAACCCAAGCAAAATTAACCAGAGTAAAGATTTGGTTTTCATGGGAAATAACGCTCCAAAATCCGCCAGGCCTGCCATCCATACGGGCCTTGCGGGTCAAGCTCCTGGACGAGTTTCAAGCGTTCATAGGCTTGGAAAGTTGAGCCTTGGTCGAGGTAGAGAAGAGCCAAATGGAAATGAGGTTCCGGTTGTTCAGGAGCAAGCTCAATCGCTTTCAAAAAATGTGTTTCGGCTTCGGCTGGAATCCAACGCAAAGCTGCCAGTTGACCGGCCAAATCCCAGGTGCGCCAGTCTTCGGGCGCCAGATCTATCAGACGTTGAACGGCATACAGGCCGATTTCATCCTCAGGTGAGGCCGTCACGATGGATAGGCGCGCCAACCCCCGCCAGGCCTCGAGGGACTGAGCATCGAGCAAGGCGGCGCGCTGATAAGCATCCCGGGCTTGCAGATAAAGACCGGCAGCCTCTGTAGCCTGTCCAAGGCCGATCCACCAAGCCGGATTCTCCGGTTCCAAACTGACAGCGCGTTCGTAAGCCTGAACCGCTTTTGGATAATCACCGAGCCTTAGCCAATACAGGCCATCCAGAGCTTGAATGGATGGAATGGTAGAACCGTAAGTCAACGCCAGGTCGAGCTGCAATCGTCCTTCCCATCCGGCCTGTTGACGGGCTTCTGCTAGCCAGGCCCAGGCTTCGGCATATTGACGATTGGTTTGAACAGCGCGTTCCAAGGCAACAAGCGCCAGGTCGGTCTGACCAACGGCCAGCAGGCCACGCCCAATAAGGGTCAAACGGTAGGCGTTGTCTTGGCTCAAGGAAAGACGATTAAGATCGGCGCGTAGGGGACGAATCTGCACCTCTAGGCTGGGATCGAGGCTCAGCGCTGTCATCAGTTCGGATAATGCATCGGTCGGAGATTGGAGGGTGAGTAGAAGGCCTAATTCGTAATGCAAGCGGGCATCTTCCGGAGCGAGGCGCAAGGCCGAACGCAATTTTTCAATGGCAGCAGTATAATTACCATTTCGACGGTCTTCCATCGCCAGACGATACAAAAGATGCGGTGAAGGGCCGGCTTGGCGCACTCCTTGCTGCCAAATTTGAGCAGCCGCTTCGGTCTGACCTAGGGCGAAGAGGCAATCGCCATAGCCGAGCCAATCTTCCACCGTCAATCCGTCGAGACGAGCCCCTTGCTCGAACCAGCGCTGTGCCAGGGAGAACTCACCCGCTTTCAAAGCCGCTTGGCCGGCTTGTCCCCAAAGCGCCTGCTGACCAGGCAAGCGCGCTGCCGCGCGCGCTAAAGCCCAGGAAGCCACTATGTAGTCTTCTTCTCGCAAGGCCTGCTGGGCCATTTCGAGATTCAGCCAGCCAACCGCCAAACGAGGCAAAATCAGGCACGCTACCAGAATTAAAAGAATTGCTGCCTGACGACCAACCGAGGAGCGATTCAACTCGCCACCTCCACCAACAAAAGGCTGTTCCATCTCAAGAGAGGAAAGCGCCTACCCAGGCCTTGCTGGATGAGAACATGTCCACCCTATCGCACAAAAGGTTTTCATCCCTTTCGTGGATAGGGCATTCTTGATTTTTCTCTTTGTCGACAGACCAAGCCATGCTTTTTCATCATAGAGATGTAGAATCGCCGAACCATCCTTTGATGTCGCCTTCTCTCTGTGGTCGCTTTCGACCGTTCGATTTGCCGTATCCGTATTATAAAGCATGAACCTCAATCAATAAGCTGATAAGCCAAGTTGTTCTTCTAGTCTTCAGTCTGTTAAACACCATTCAGAAAGTCATTTCATTGCTCATGATCAGCATAGAGAGCAGAGTATGCTGTGGACAATTTCCTGAGCCGGGAACGAATCGCTCCACTGCCTATGCTAGGATGGTGCATCCTTTCGATGCTTTTCCCAAGCGGTGCTTTGTAACATTTGTGGACCTAATTTTCTGAACCGGTCAAGAAAATTTGCCCGATCATCACGAAACTGATATACCCTGGAAAGTAAATCTAGGATAAACTTAAGAAAGAGCAAGAGTCTCCTGGTAGGAGGCAGTAAACAACATGGATATTGTCTTGAATCAAATTCTTTCGATTCTAACCGTTCCGCCAGGGAATTTGGTTTACCATCTTGTGTTGGCTTTCTCGATCACAGGAGCGCTGCAAGGTGCAATTCAGCACTGGCGGGTGACGGGGTTTCCTCAAGCCCGACGCGCCCTTATCGGCTTGATCATTTTGCTGATCTTTCAAGTGATCCTCTTTGTTGTCAGTGGCCTAGGTTGGCAAGGATTATTGGAAAGCAAAGCTATTCTTCCCCCTCTCGACCGGGCCATCGCCTTGCTCTCGCTTATCTGGATTATTTGGCTGTGGGTTTTCCCCGAACCGACTCGCGAAGCTGATGCTGCCAGCATTTTATTGAGTTTGCTTGTCGTGACGTTGTTGGGTGCTAACTATACGTTTGGTATTTTGGGTGAAGGTATCTTCTTCAATCAATCTGGGTTTGAGATTCTCTGGCAAGGTTTAGGTTCAGCCATTGCCTTGCTCGGCTTGATAGGTGTGCTCTTGCGCCGACCGAACGGCTGGGGGAATGCTCTTGGGATGATTCTCCTCTTCTTTATCGGTCATGTGGTGTCCCTGTTGTGGAGACAAGAAAGCGATTACGCCGGTCTGCTGCGCCTGGCACATTTGGCTGTCTTCCCCCTTCTCTTGACTTTACCTCAACGCTTTCCGGTTCAGAGCGAACGGCGCGTCAAAGTGGTCACAGCAGCGGCAGAGGGTGGCGAACAACAAGCGGTCCGTCAGGAAAGACGACGTTATAGCACCGACCCCAAGACGTTTCAGTCCATGGTCAGCCTGGCTGGTGAAACTTTGCCAGACAAGATTGCCCAAGCGCTGACACGTTCTGTCTCCCAGGCTATGCTCGCCGACCTATGTTTTCTTTTTGTGGTCGACGAGCGGAAAGAACTTTCAATTGCGTGTGGCTATGATTTGATTCGGGAAGAGAGCCTAAGCGGAGCTCCGGCAGATAAAAACGCCTTTCCCATTCTGGCAAATGCCATTATCCGAGGTCGTCCGCTGCGCTTGCCTGCCAGTAGTACTTCGACCGATTTGCAGGGTTTGGGACAATTGCTGGGATTGAGCAACGCTGGACATCTATTGTGCGTACCGATTATCTCGCCGGTGCGCGGTCCAATTGCCAGCATCTTGCTTCTCTCACCGTACTCAAACCGCCAGTGGAGTGCCGAAGACCAAGCATATCTTTCCAACGTTGCGCCGCTGTTCCTGCCGGTGTTGGAGCGCGCCGAACGGATTGCGTCGCTTGAGGTTGCCGTGGAGCAGGCGCGTCAGCAAGCGCAAAACGCCCAAAGCGAGCTTGCTGAAGCCCGCCAACGCTTGCAAGAACTCCAAGCTGAGTTAGACAACTGGCGCGAGAAAGTCAACCAAATGGAACAACAGCAAACCAATGTAACTGCGCTGTTGGTTATGCAAGAGGAGATGCAAAAGCTGATTGAGCAATTGCAAGCCGAAAACGCCCAGTTGAAAAGCGCCGGCTTGGTCATCCCGGGAGGTACTGAGCAATTGGAGCGCGAATTGCGCCAGTCCCTGGAAGAACTGGCCCGCATGCAAAATGCCTTAGCTGAGGCAAATGTCAAAATCCTCGAACTTGAAAGACGCCCACGCACCGGTTTGGGGCAAGAGCAGGTGGAAATCATCGCCTCAATTGCTCAAGAATTGCGTCAGCCGATGTCATCGATTGTAGGGTATACCGACTTGTTACTTGGCGAATCGGTCGGCCTGCTGGGCGCCCTACAACGCAAATTTGTAGAGCGTATTAAGGTCGCCACCGAACGGATGACCCGTTTGCTGGAAGATTTGGTGCACATTACCAACCTAGAAACCGGTCATATGCGCTTCCAACCCGATAACGTGGATGTAAACTTGATTGTGGACAGCGCTATGGCCCACACCAGCGCCGAGATTCGCGAGAAAAATATCACCCTTCATCTTGACATCCCTGAAAAGTTCCCGCGTGTCAAAACGGATGCTGAGGCACTTCAACAAATTCTGATTCACCTGATGCAAAATGCAGTCATGGCAACTCCTCCAGAGGGGAAAGTTTCGCTTCGGTTGAAACTGCAAGAGGAAGATAACCAAAAGTTCCTCGCCATTCAGGTTTCTGATAGCGGTGGTGGGATTCCGGCAGAAGAACTGGGACGCGTCTTCCTGCATCGTTACCGAGCCGAACATCCACTCATCCCCGGCTTGGGTGATACCAGCGTTGGCTTGGCCATCGCCAAAGCTCTGACAGATGCCCAAAAAGGACGCATTTGGGTCGAAACTGAAGCCGGAGTCGGTTCGACATTCAGCGTCTTATTACCCATAGGGCTTGGCGATGAGGCAAGTGGTGGTAGATTGTGAGTGAAGGGCGTATGCATGCCTTCAAGCAAGGTTTAACTGGCCTTTTGACGGCTTTCTTCTTACTCCTGATGGTTCTAGGAGGAGTCTCTCTTTCGCTGGCCGAGGGGAGGAGCAGTGCGCCACCTCCGGCTGCGACTTCAACCCTAGCTCTGCCGAGCATTTTCCCTGATCTAACTATCGTTTCTCCTACCCTGCCTCCTCCTTCTCCCACAATGACTCTGCCTGCGCCGTCCAGCGCTTGTCCCCCTCCTGCTGGCTGGCAACCTTACACAGTAAGGGCTGGCGATACCTTAGAAAGTATCGCCGATTTGTATCAGGTCAGCCCTGAAGCGCTCGGAAAGGCGAATTGCTTGGTTACCACCACACTGCTACCGGGAAGCCTTCTGTATCTTCCCCCTCGCCCAACCCGTACACCCATCCCGTGTGGTCCGCCGCCAGGTTGGATCGCTTACATTGTGCAGTCGGGCGATACACTGTATCGGTTGAGTCGGGCGTATGGAATCAGCGTCGCCGAATTACAGCGCGCCAATTGCTTGGGCGGATCCACGCTCATTCGCACCGGCCAAAAGCTATATGTACCTCCCTGGGCAACGCGCACACCCTCTCGTACTTTAACGCCAACCGGCCCTCGTACATGGACCAGCACGGTGTTTACTCATACTCCCACGCCGACCTTCAGCGCAACCCCAACACCAACGAGTACACCAACCGCCTCGCATACTCCCACTTTTACGGGAACTTTTACCGAAACTCCCTCGTCTACCTTCACACCCACACAACCCTAACATCGACCATCGTCAAGTTATCATGCGCTTTTTGTCCCTTTGTTTTATCTGCCTCTTTTTCCTTTCGGCTTGCTCTTTTTCCACGTACACGCCTTTGCCCCTGGCTACGCCGGTCTGGGTGACGGTGACGCCAGCAACCGTACAGACTGTTACACGCACCCCCTTCGAACCACAGGATCCTCCTACTCCTACCCCTTCCCCTCTCCCTCCTACTCCCACTCCTGTTCCAACAGCAACCAGGCCGCCTGCCCCGACTGCCGCTCCGATTTCTTCCTCAGGTAGTATCAGCATCCTTCTGCTCGGTTCCGACCAACGCCCTGGCCGGGGCGATTTTCGTACCGATGTCTTCTTACTGTTGATTATTCGGCCAGACTCCTCCTTGGCATTGGTTTCTTTCCCGCGCGACTTATATGTGTACATGCCTGCCTTGGGAAAAAAAGAACGAATCAATGCTGCCTACGAATTCGGCGGCTTCTCCCTGGTCTCCCAAACCCTGCAATATAACTTTGGCTTCAGGCCGGATTATTTCGTCCTGACCAATTTCAGCGGCTTCCGGTCCATTGTAGATAGCCTAGGCGGAATTGATGTTCAAGTAGGCAAGGAATTAACCGATGCCCGCAGCGGCTACCCAGATGGATATACGGTTCCGGTAGGGATTATTCACATGGATGGCGAGACCGCTCTGTGGTATGTCCGCTCACGCAAAACAACCAGCGATTTTGACCGTCTGCGCCGCGCTCAGGAAGTGATTATTGCCATCGGGCAGAAACTTCTCACCCTGCAAGGACTCACCCGCATTCCAGAGCTGTACCAAACCTATAAAGCCAGCGTAGTCACTAATCTGACCCTCGAGGACGTGTTAACCCTAGCGCCCCGCTTACAAGGCGTCAACCCCAACCAAGTTGAGCGCTATGCGATTACCCCTCCGCTGGTGACCAACTGGAATGACCCGGTCGATGGCCGATTTCTGCTTCTACCGAATATCCCTGGCATCCAAAGCCTTTTACGGCAAGCCTTTGGCCTCAACCCGTGAGACGATTCTGCGTTCTGGCTTTTGCGCTCTTCTTGTTGACCGTCGCTTGCACCGAGACCTTTGTGCCGCCGGCTCTTCCGACGCCGGCGCTTGCGTTGGTCACGCTACCTGCTAACCCGACCGCAACAGCAACACCCTTTCATCCGGCAGAAGACACAGCGCTGCTGGCAACTCTGTCACCTCTCTCGCCTGTTCCTGCCTCCTTCCTTGAAGCGACGGCTACTCCCTTCCAACCTAATCTCTTTGACCCCAACGCCATTCTGCCGACGGCTGGCACGCCGGTCTCGTTTGACGTTCCGTCCTCCGCACCCGACCCGGCTACACCGCTCACCGATTATGAGACGGTCACCTTTCTCCTGCTCGGCTCCGACCAGCGCAAGCCGAACCAGAAGTACTTCCGCACTGATATTCTCATTATCGCCGCCCTGCGCCCTAAAAACCGTCAGGTTTCGCTCATCTCCATCCCACGCGACCTGTATGTGTACATCCCAACGGTCGGCATGGACCGCATCAACGCCGCCTACGAATACGGCATCATGTACCGTTATCCTGGAGGCGGACGCAGCCTGTTATCCGATACCATTCTCTACAATTTGGGTGTGCGCATCGATCACATTGCCATCGTAGACTTCGACGGTTTCCGCAAAATTGTCGATACGCTTGGCGGGATTGAAGTGCCTGTAGCCTGCCCGTACACCGATTGGCGGCTCATTTCCCCTGATTTGAATCCGAATGACCCCAACAATTGGCATCTATATACCGTTCAACCCGGCCTGGTATATATGGATGGCGACTTAGCACTGTGGTATGCGCGTTCCCGCTCTAAGTCTTCAGATTTCGACCGTGCTCGCCGCTCACAAGAAGTGCTGCGCGCCCTCTATCGGCGCATTCGCTCACCGGATGTCTTCGGCAAAATTCCAGAGCTGTACGGTGCCCTACAATCCTCGGTCAATACGGACTTGGGCCTGCAGGATTTACTCCACCTAATGCCGCTGGCGCTCCAGATGACCAACGCCGACATTCGCAGTTACTACATTGGGCGAGGGTATGTTTCGGCCTGGACAACTCCTAAGGGAGCGTATGTCTTGAGGCCTAATCGGGAAGCGATTCAGGCACTCCTAGAACAAGCCTTGGCACCGCGCACAGCCACTCCACAGACGCCTAAAATCAAAGTCGAAATCCGCAATGGAACGCCAAACGAGGATTGGGAGCACCTTGCCGCCGAACGTCTAAACTATGCCGGTTATGAGACCACCTTGGCTCCTGCCGACCGCCGCGATTACGAGCGCACGCTCCTCTATGACTTGACCGCCGTTCCCGACCCTGTCCGCCTGGCCGCCTTGCTCAATCTGCTCGGCCTATCCTCAGAAGCTGTGCGGTGGAATCCGGCTCAGGGCGAAGTCTCCTATCTTCTCATCTTGGGAAGTGACTATAAACCTTGTTTCCATCCGACCAACTTGAATCCGTAACTCATCTATCGCTCGCCCGCTTCAGACAGGTTATGTTCCCATGCGGCGCATGGACGCTCTTTGCACACCCTCAAAGAGGAACAAAGACCGGCTCCAATGCCGGTAAAATGCCCTTCTCACACAGCAGGAGATGATTTGGTAGCTGTGCTATTGCCTCGTAGTCAGATGCCTTGCCTAGGGTAACAACGTCAGAGGGGGATCTTCACCTAGTACGCTTCGAACTATTCCCAAACTCGCCCGATGTGTTCCGCTTGTCCCATATGACTTAATCGCAATGACACTCCTGCATACCGGCCGCCTTCTCAAACGCCTCTCGGCCTTCGCGATACGAGAACCAGATCAGTCCCAGCGCTCCCAGCGCATCGACAAAGCCAAAGCCGGTCAAGGCGTATACGGCGCTCGAAATGAGCAAAACAACGGACATCCAAATGCACACCAGAGTACAGTTAGCATCAGCTAGAATAGGGGCGGAATCGAGTGCCTGCCCAACGTGGCGCTTTGCGGCTACTAAAGCACTCATCGTGGCAATCGAAAGAAGCGAGATGATGACACCGGGCCAGGTCGTCTCGGGCTTGTGACCTACAACCAGATTGTGAATGGCTGTTATCGCTAAGCCGATCACCAGCAGATAGAACGCCGTTCCGGTCACCCGCAGCGCCGTCCGCTCGAAGCGCGAGCGCGGCGTCTCAGGGTTGCGCCAGATGCGCAAGACCATCGCCAGAATTCCCACTCCCGACAGGACCTCGATAAACGAGTCGACCCCGAAGCCAAAGAGAGTCAGCGCCTCGTCTGAGACGCCGAAGAACGCCGAGACAAGTCCTTCCAACAGATTGTAGAAAATCGTAAAGAGTGCCAATCCCAGGGCGTATTTCCAGTAACGTTCGGTCTGAACAGCAGAAGCGATTTCCATGCGCGGCTTTTCCTTTCTCATTCGGCTGCGGGCATGACCTTCGACAAGTGCCGCCCGACGCATCAATCTTACCACAAAGGCGGTTGTTTTTGTCTGATTTTCTGTAAGGGTTTCAGGTTAGCGCCGATGAGAAATATCAGCGCTTTTGTGATTGCCCAGCCATCATCATCGTAGAAAAGAGAGCAAACGGCCTGATGAAAAAATTGTCTAACCGGTCACAGTTCTAAAGAGATCAAGCGCTAACAGCCCGTTCTACAATTCGCAATTCGGCCTTCCTCATGTACTAAAGTCAAACCGCAGCGCGGGGTGCGCCCATGACCAACAAGGCCCTCTTCTCTCAGCATTTTCTGCAAGATTGCCTGCCCAGTCTGCCGGAGTGGACGGAAGATGTCCGGCTGCTCCTGGAGCAGATGCGCGCCCTCTACGCCCGCGCCCGCCAGTTCAGGCACACCTGGAACGAGGCGCAGACTGAAGAGGAGTTCGTCAAGCCTGTGTTGCGCC
>JANWWB010000217.1 GCA_025056515.1 Anaerolineales bacterium | reverse complement strand
TTCCTGGATGTGCCCAATCCATGGGAGTATATGGCTCATGTGCGTGCCGCTCTCAAACCTGGTGGTTTTTTTGCCGCTCTTCTTCCGACCTTCAACCAGGTCGAAACTCTCTTGCGCGCCCTACGCCGGGAGCATTTCGCTTTTATCGAAGTATGCGAGATTTTGTTACGATACTACAAACCCGAGCCGAGTCGTTTGCGTCCTGCCGACCGCCTGGTGGCGCATACTGGATTCCTGATCTTCTCGCGACGTTTGACCCTTCCTGATTCAACGGCTATTTCTAGAGAGTTGTTAGCAGAAACAGGTGCCGGCGTGCTGGAAGAGCCTCTCGAAGAAAATTGAGCGCAGTTCCTGGTCTGCTTAGAGCCTTTCTCTCCAAGAGACAGCGGTGTCCTAACGTCACACTTAGCTGACCGAAGATGCTCGTGCGCGTTTCTCCAGCTACTCGGTCGATCTGTGTAGTCTGTAGCTCGTGTAATCTGTGGCTCTTCATGGCTTTCGGTGGCTTTGCTATCTGAAGACGAAATCTCCCTTCGCCTCCAGCGTGCCTACCGCCCGGGTGTGATTGCCTCAACCGATGGCTATGCCGGGGTGAATGATGGCTTTCCGCTCACTTGCGCTGCGGTGCTCTTGCCTCTTGCTCGGCGCGAGGATGGCTGGCATATTCTCTTAACTCGCCGTACCGATTCAGTCGAACATCACAAGGGGCAAGTCTCCTTCCCCGGCGGAGCATGCGATCCTCAAGATTCCGGTCCCGAAGCCACTGCCTTGCGTGAAGCCGAGGAGGAAATTGGCTTGCACCCTACCGATGTCCGTTTGTTAGGGCGACTCAACGACATTGTGACCATCACACGTTATCGTGTGACGCCGGTTGTAGGAGTCATTCCTTGGCCATATTCGTTTCGACCGGCGCCTGGCGAGGTAGCACGCATTTTTACCATCCCCTTGGTTTGGTTAGCGCAACGTCAGAACTATTCTGAACAGCCTTTCACACCGTTGGGACAGCCGCGTCCTGTACCGGTGGTGATTTATCGCGAATATGATGGTGAAATCTTGTGGGGCGCTAGCGCTCGGATTGTCCTCAATTTTCTGGACGCGTTGGAACTTTAGGAAAAAAGACCAACTCCCGGCTTTGCCAGAGGCCGGGAGTTGTTGTAACCAGGAGACAAATTACTCTTCGATTTCTTCTTCTTTCTTACCCTTCTCGATGACCTCGGGTTCGGCTTCGCCCACTTCCTCAACCACCTCTTCTTCTTTGGCCAATGTGACGAGGGCAATGATTTCTTCGGGGTCATCCAGGACGCGCACCTTTTCTGGAAGCACGAGGTCGCGCACGTGAATCGCGTCGCCAATCTTTGCCAGCGAGGAGATGTCTACAACAATTCGCTCCGGCAAATCTTGCGGTAGGCACTCGACCTCGACCTCGTCCAGGCCCGGGACCAAAACGGCATTCAGGTCTTTGACGGCAGGTGATGCTCCCACTAACTGCACGCCGACTTTGGCGCGAATGGCTTCGTTCAGCGAAATGGCCTGAAAGTCTACATGCAGAAGTGTGCGCTTAATGGGATGGCGTTGTTTCTCGCGCACCAGGGCGGGATATTCTTTACCCTCCAGGTCAATCGTGACCAAGCTAGAAGAGGTGATGCGCTCCAAAATCAGTGAGGCATCATGGGCATTCATCGAGATATTGATAGGTTGTAACTTGTGCCCATAGATAACGCCCGGCAACTCCCCGGCGCGACGCAGAGCGCGCACCTGTTTTCCGGTTATCGTGCGCGGTTTGGCTTTAATTACAATCTTCTCCATGTTTCCTTCCTCGAGCGCCTCTCACCCCGCAATGCGGGATTACCTTCGCTCTATGTAAGATAATGTCTTTCGGTAGGCCGAAAGCGGGCGGAATTTTAGACGAGGATATTGAAATCGTCAAGGTAAAGCGCGGCTGAGGCGCCGAGGCTCACAACTGTACTTCGGCGCGCAGCAACGCAAGAATCTGCTGACGCAATTCGGCAAACCGAGGCAAGGCTTCAGTCTCCAGGAGAGAGCGAGGCCGTGGCAAATCGACCGGTATCTCGGCTTTGATTCGCCCAGGTCGGGCGCTCATTACGTAAATTCGGTCAGAGAGCAGAATGGCTTCTTCCACATCATGGGTGACAAAGAGCACCGTGGTTTGTTCTTGTTGCCAAACTTGTAAGAGCAAATCTTGCATCAGGAGGCGAGTTTGGGCATCCAGCGCCCCGAACGGTTCGTCCATCAACAGAATCTCAGGTTGTGCGGCCAAGGCGCGTGCGATTGCTACACGCTGGCGCATCCCCCCCGAAAGTTGATTTGGCATTGCCTGTGCAAACTCGCGCAAGCCAACCCGCTGCAGATATAGTTCGACTTGTTGGTCTTGCTCGGCGCGCTCCAGCTTACTTTTGAGCAGAGCAAAACGCACGTTTTCGGCTACGTTTAACCAAGGAAATAGGGTATAAGACTGAAAAACTACCCCGCGTTCCCGCCCCGGTCCATGGATTGGTCGACCATTGACGCGGATAACTCCCTCGCTAACGGTTTCCAAACCAGCGCTCATCATAAGAAGGGTGGATTTCCCGCATCCTGACGGCCCAAGCAGGGAAACAAATTCGTTAGCTTGTACGAAGAGCGAGACATCTTGAACGGCGATTAGCTCTCGCCCTCTTGCGAGCGAAAAGCGCTTCCAAACGTGTTCGAATTCCAGTTTTGGGATAGAGGCGTTCATCTTGATTGAATTGCCCAACCGAAAAAGCGTTTATAGGTCAGCTTGAAGAGATAATCGGTTACCAGTCCCATGAATCCGATGATCAGAATACCCAGGAGGATGGTTTCGGTTTCCAGAAAGCGCTGAGCGCGCATAATCCGGTAACCCAATCCAACGTTGGCGGCGACCAATTCGGCTACCACTAGGTATGTCCAAGCCCAACCTAGGGTAATACGGAATGTATCCCAAATCCCTGGCAGCGCTGCAGGCAAAATGACCTTGCGCAGCACTTCCCATTTATTTAATCCAAACGTGTAACTGACCTGAATCCATTCACGCGGCACGGTTTTGACATTATCCGCTATCATGAGCACTTCTTGGAAAAACGTGCCGATGAAGAGGATGGCAAATTTTTGGGTATCTCCGATCCCCAGCCATAAGATGGTCAGTGGGATGAAAGCGACGGCAGGCATATACCGCACCAGGTCAATGAATGGCTCGAACAACCCTTCGAAGAAGTGGAAATTCCCCATCAAAATACCGATCGGGAGAGCCAGCAAGGTGGAGAACAACCAGCCCAGTGTAATCCGATAAAGACTGGCGAGTGCATCTTGCCAGAGAATGCCACTTTCAATCTGACGGATCAATTCTTGACCAACTGCGAGCGGCGAGGGTAGAAAAATGCGCGAAACCAACCCTAGACCGCTCAAGATCACCCAGCTCAGTAAGAAGAGAGCAATCAAGGACATACCCGCTCCCCAATACCAGTGTGCTGGAATGGTGGTGCGGAGTTCAAGCAGGGAGGGTCGTTTGTCCATACCTTCTCCTTCTGTGATTCAATCAGGGGCGCTTCTCGATGAAAGAAGCGCCCCATTGTATGCGCTTATTTGAGGAAAGATGCGTCTACCATCGCTTTTAGGTCTGGGATTTTCTCGATCAGACCAATGCTTTGCGAAACCTGAGCGACATCTTCGATGACTTTCATAAACTCACCCGTCAATGCAGCGCGATTTTCGTTCAGGTCGTAGAAGCGTACGCCGTCGAAGGCGGTCTTCAATTCTTCCGGAGAGCTGCCTACGGCTGTGGCGATG
>JANWWB010000208.1 GCA_025056515.1 Anaerolineales bacterium | reverse complement strand
TCGCCGAACAGTTGCGTCACCAATTTGACATAAGGTGTTTCGCCGCAACCGGAGCAAGCTCCAGAGAACTCAAAGAGCGGCTCGAGCAGTTGCGAGTTCTTGATGGTGGTCAAGCTGATGGTCGTGCGATCCACTTCGGGCAAACTGAGGAAGAAGTCCCAGTTACGAGCTTCGCTTTCGCGCAGCGGCGGCTGTGGCGCCATGTTGATGGCTTTACGTGCCGGGTTGGTCTTGTCCTTGGCCGGGCAAGCTTCTACGCAAAGGGCACAGCCGGTGCAGTCCTCAGGCGCAACCTGGACGGTGTAGGCCATACCGGGGAATTCCTTGAACTTGGCTTCCGTGTGCTTGAAAGTTGCTGGAGCCTGTTCGAGGAATTTCTTGTCATACACCTTGTGGCGGATGACGGCGTGTGGGCAGACGAAGACGCACTTGCCGCACTGGATGCACAGATCCGGCTCCCAGACGGGGATTTCGAGGGCGATGTTGCGCTTTTCCCACTTCGTTGTGCCGGTTGGGAAGGTGCCGTCCACCGGCAGAGCCGAGACAGGAAGCGAATCGCCATTGGCGGCAATCATCGGGCCAAGGACGTTTTTGACGAAGTCCGGAGCGTGTTCTGGAACGGGTGGACGACGGGTGAATTTGCTCGTCACTTTATCGGGAACTTTGACCTCGTACAAGTTGGCCAATGCTTGGTCTACAGCAGCGAAGTTTTTCTGAACGACTGCTTCCCCGCGCTTGCCGTAGGTCTTTTGGATGGCTTTCTTGATTTGAGCAATTGCCTCGTCGCGCGGTAGGATGCCCGAGATGGCAAAGAAGCAGGTCTGCATGATGGTATTGATGCGTCCGCCCATGCCGGTCTTCTCGGCTACATCGTAGGCGTTAATGACGAAGAAGCGCAGTTTTTTCTCGATGATGTCACGTTGCACTTCCTGCGACAGATGATCCCAAACTTCCTCTGGACCATAAATACTGTTGAGCAGGAAGACCGCTCCGGGCTGGGCGTACTTGGTGATGTCGTAGCGTTCCAGGAAGGTGAACTGGTGGCAGGCGACGAAGTTGGCCGTGTTGGGGGTGATCAGGTAAGGAGCCTGAATCGGCTTGGGGCCGAAGCGCAGGTGCGAGATGGTCATCGAGCCGGATTTCTTCGAGTCATAGACGAAGTAACCCTGGGCGTTGTTGTCGGTTTCCTCGCCGATGATTTTGATGGAGTTCTTGTTGGCGCCCACCGTGCCGTCCGCGCCGAGGCCGAAGAAGACGCAGCGTACCGTCTCAGGGTGCTCGACCGAGAAGGACGGGTCGTACTCCAGGCTGGAGTTGGTCACGTCATCGGTGATGCCGACGGTGAAGTGATTCTTGGGTGTGGGTTTCTTCAGTTCATCCAGCACGGCCTTGACCATGGCCGGGGTGAATTCTTTGGACGACAGGCCGTAGCGCCCGCCGATGACCCTGACCTCCGGGCGGCCGCCTTCGACCAGGGCGTTGACCACGTCCTGATAGAGCGGTTCGCCGATCGCGCCCGGTTCCTTGGTGCGGTCGAGGACGGCGATGGACTTGACCGTCTTCGGCAGGGCGGCCATGAAGTGCTCAACCGAGAAAGGACGATACAAGCGGACGCGAATGACACCGACTTTCTCGCCCTTTTCCATGAGGTAGCGAACGGTGGCTTCGGCCGTCTCGCCGCCGGAGGCCATCAGGATGACGATCCGTTCGGCATCTGGCGTGCCGATATAATCGAAGAGGTGATACTGGCGGCCAGTTAATCCGGCGAATTTGTCCATCACTTTTTGGACAATGGCTGGCGTTTTGGCATAGAACGGGTTGACCGCCTCACGTGCCTGGAAGAACACGTCTGGGTTCTGCGCCGTGCCGCGGATGATGGGGCGGTCGGGCGAGAGAGCGCGGGCGCGGTGAGCACGGACGAGTTCATCGTCAATCATGAAGCGTAGGTCATCGTCGCTCAGTTGTTCGATTTTTTCTACCTGATGCGAGGTGCGGAAACCATCAAAGAAGTGCAGGAACGGCACGCGCGCCTCGAGCGTGGCGGCCTGGGCGATGCAGGCGAAGTCATGCGCTTCCTGCACCGAGCCGGAGGCAATCATCGCCCAGCCGGTCTGACGGCAGGCCATCACGTCTGAGTGGTCGCCGAAGATGGAGAGGGCGTGGGTGGCCACCGTGCGGGCCGAGACGTGGAAGACAGTGCTGGTCAGCTCACCAGCAATTTTGTACATATTCGGAATCATCAGGAGCAGGCCCTGTGCAGCGGTAAACGTCGTGGTCAGCGCGCCGGTCTGCAGAGCGCCATGTACTGCGCCGGCCGCACCCCCCTCGGACTGCATTTCGATGACGAGAGGGACGGTGCCCCAGATGTTCTTCTTCCCCATGGCTGACCAGTCATCAGCCCATTCGCCCATGTTCGAAGAGGGCGTGATCGGATATATTGCGCAAATTTCGTTCGTACGGTAGGCGACCGAGGCAGTTGCCTCGTTGCCGTCGATGGTGACTTTTTGTCTTGGCATAGAAATGCTCCTTCCTATAAAATTCAGAGCGATCAGCCCTGGTTCGGTCGAATATATCAAGCAATAAGTTTAGCGTTAGGCAAGTTTGGATGATAGTAATTTAATACATAAATTGCCCTGCGACTTGTCATAATCGATGGTAAATGTGAAATACTTCACAAGCTGAATTCTAACACAGTTTGCTCGAAAGTGATGTTTCCCGGCAAGCCGGTCCTTGCCTCTTCTTTTTTTGGAAAGGCCAGGAAGAACCAGGGGTATTGGCTTGGCATGTCTTGCGGTTTTTTTCTTCTCACCCCTCTTGGGCGAGGGAAAAGCTCAAATGGGATAAGTGGTTTTAGATGCCAAAACTGTTTTCGTTGCTGCTTGGGGGTCTGGATGGTGGGTATTGTGCTAAGGTTAGTGGTGGCGCATTTCTGCTAATTGCTGCTGGGCCAGCAACAGAGCGGCCAGAGATTTGGCGTCTTGCAGCAAGCCACGAGAGGGCAGGTCAAGGGCTTGGTCGAGTGGAATTTTTTCGACGGCCAGGAATTCATCAGCATCGGCTTCTAGGGGGGCAGGGTAGAGGTCGGTGGCAAAATAAACGTGCATATATTCGGTTGAGTACCCTGGGGCGAGGTAGAAGCTTCCAAGAGGTTCCATCCTGCCAGCGTTCATGCCAGTTTCCTCGCGCAGTTCACGGCGGGCGCAGGTTTCAGGGGGTTCATCTGGGTTGAGGACGCCGGCGGGCAGTTCGAGCAACTCTTTTCGAGCAGCGTGACGATATTGGCGAATGAAGAGTAGGTTTCCTTCGTGATCGAGTGGCAGGATGACGACCGAACCGAGGTGGTTGACGATGTCAAGGGTCGTTTCGCGCCCGTCCGGCAGACGAACGCGATCGCGACAGACGCTGAAAGCTCGGCCACGGTAAACGACTTCGCTACGCAAAAGTTCAAAAGACATGCTGATCTCCGAAGAGAGATTTCCAGGTAGCAATGTAGGTCGGATGGAAAATCCGACCTACTTGCTCTCAGGAGGATAATATTTCTTTTACGGGATGTTGAGGGTCATGCCGGGCGTTAGGGTGTAGGGCGCAGTTAGGTTGTTGGCTGCCGCAATGGCCATGGGGTCAACATCCCCGTAATAGCAAGCGATCTTGTAGATGGTGTCGTTGGCCTTGACGGTATACGTGTCCGGATGTGGGCGCAAGGCGCGCTCACCAGGGAAGGAGCCGGTTTGTGGAATCTGCAAGACCAGGTTGGGATAGTAGATTTGGCCGGCGCTCAAACCGTTCAGGGCGAGCAGTTGTTT
>JANWWB010000136.1 GCA_025056515.1 Anaerolineales bacterium | reverse complement strand
AGTTACAGGAAGCTATCCAGAAGACCAAAAATGCTAGCCCAAGCAGTCTGGTTTTCATAAGTTTTGCTCCTTTCTCTGTAATTAATATATTGACGTCTCAGCACCTACGTTTGTTCCGTTTTACAAGCATAGGCTCTTCCTGAGATTTTCCACAAAATCCAACACACAATCCACAGCTTCTCTACAGATTTTCCCCCAGAGAGAAGCTCTTATCCACAAGTTTATCCCCAACGATTGAGCCTATGTGTCTTTAGGGAACGCCCGGAGGATCAAGACTACCGTTGCTTCAATTGACGCAGAAAAGAGGGAGCATGGAGCGAACGTTCGAGCAAATAGGTCTCGTACCCTTGCAAGAGGTGTTCCAACTCATTGCGCGTGGCTGATGAGGGAGCAGCTCGACGCGCTTCGGTATATTCGCTACGTTGGAAATGGCGCCAATAGCGCAAGGCATCGACCGAAATAGCCCAAAGGTCTTTACGACCTTCACCACAGCTTGGGCAGAGAACTCCTCCTAAAGTGGGAGAAAAATACTGGTTGACCGGCTCAATTGCCTTACGGCATTCGACACATTCAAAGAGACGTGGCCGGAAGCCAAGCAGGTCAAGCAGGCGTACTTCGTAATAGCGCAGCGCCAACCAAGGGTCGGCTTCGACTGCAAGTCGTTTGAGCGTCTCGGCTAGCAGAGAGAAGACGGCCAGGTTTTCGGCGGCGTCTTCATAGGTGAAGCGATCGAGCAATTCCACCGCCCAAGCCGCATGTGCCATCCGGATGAGATCTTCTCGTAAGGGGAAATAGGGGTCGAGCGTCTCAGCCTGGGTGACGATGGGCAAATCACGCCCGCGGGCTAGTTGAAGCGTCACGCGAGTAAACGGCTCCAAATGACCGGCTTTGCGACTTTTGATGCGGCGCGCGCCTTTGGCCAGGGCGCGCAGCTTCCCGCGTTCGCGCGCATAGAGCACCAGCAAGCGATCTGCCTCGCCCCAATCACTATGACGGAGCACAATCGCTTCGACGCGAAAGGAACGCGGCTCACCCATATCCGCCCGAACGGGATGTCAAATCTCTCGGGGTAAACGCTTCAGGGAGTAAGTCGGCCACAGTCATCTGATAAAGGAGACGACCTTCGCCGTCTGCAATCAACACCAAGGTCTCCAAGCCGAATTCAGCCATGACCTGGCGACAACCGCCGCAGGGTGAGCCACCGTTCGGTGTTACAACAGCTATTGCTTCGAATTCCCTTTCACCCTCTGAAACAGCCTTGAAAATTGCCACACGTTCAGCACACATTCCATGGGGAAATGCGGCATTTTCCACGTTGCAGCCGGTGAAAATGCGCCCTGATTTGGTTCGTAAGGCTGCGCCAACCGGATAGCCCGAATAAGGAGCATAGGCACGGCGAGCAGCCTCTTTGGCTAGAAGAATCAGGGCTTGTTGTTCTTCACGGTCTAACATAATGTCTCTCGTTTCTGGGGTATCGGTCTGCCTCCAAACAGAGAGGGAACCCTAGGATTGGCTCTCGGCATCAGGCGGCGTCAGTTTTCTCAACGGACGCGCCGGAACACCGACCACCAAGGTATCCGGAGGCACATCTTTTGTGACCACCGCACCAGCTCCGGTACGAGCACGCGCTCCTACTTTGACCGGCGCGACCAACATGGTATCCGAACCGATAAAGGCATCGTCACCGATTTCTGTGTGGTTTTTTCGTTCGCCATCATAGTTGCACGTAATTGTGCCGGCGCCGATGTTGACATTGGCGCCGATGGTGGCATTGCCGATATACGAGAAGTGTCCCATCTTGACGCCGGGGCCGAGGGTCGAGTCCTTGACCTCGCCGAAGTTGCCCATGTGCACCCCTTCGCACAGATGAGCACCTTTGCGCAGCCGGGCAAACGGCCCAATATCGACATGGTCTTCCACCACAGCCCCTTCCAAGACAGATTTGAGAATCATACAAGCGTTCCCAATCGTAGAATCGGTAATCATGGTATCCGGCCCGATGATACAGTCTCGTCCGATGACTGTCTCGCCGCGCAGATAGGTATTTGGCCAGATAACCGTGTCCTGACCAATCACCACGCCCGGCTCAATGTAGGTGGTCGCAGGGTCAATCAAGGTCACGCCGGCGAGCATATGTTCATTGTTGATACGACGGCGCATGGCTGCTTCAGCCTCGGCCAAGTGGATGCGGGTATTGACGCCAATGGTCTCTTCCCAATCCTCTAAAACCATGCTTGCGACTGAAAAACCATCTGCCACGGCCAAAGCAACAGTATCAGTCAAGTAATACTCTCCCTTGGGCGAAATCGGAATGCGAGGCAAGGCATCCCACAACCAGTCGGCGCGAAAGCAATAGGCCCCTACATTCAGTTCGCGAATAGCGAGTTGTTCAGGAGAGGCCACAGCCTCTTCCACGATACCGGAAATGCGCCCTTGTTCATCGCGTAGGATTCGACCAAAGCCGCGCGGATTGGCAGAAAAAACGGTCAGGAGTGTTATCGGACCCGAGTTCTGGCGCTGCGTTTCGACCAGACGCTTGAGTGTCTCGGGGCGGAGGAGGGGCATATCGGCGTAGGTTACCAAGACGAGGTCGGTTGCGCCGCGCAGGAGCGGTTCGGCCTGTTGGACAGCGTGCGCCGTCCCCAATTGAGGTTCCTGTACAACGCATTCAGCGGCTTCGCCCAGGAATTGGCGGACAGCTTCCGCCCCGTGTCCAATGACCACAACCGGCAGTTCGGTGGTCGCCTCCCACGCTGCGCGCAGGGCATACTCAATCATCGGTTGTCCGCAGATGGGATGAAGGACTTTCGGCAAGCCGGATTTCATGCGTGTCCCCTGTCCGGCAGCCAACAAGACAGAAGTTACTCTCATGGGAGTCGCTCTCCTTTGTTTTTCTCAATAAGCGCAATAGAGGCAAAAAAGCCCGCTTAGGAAGCGGGGCTAGGCTGGGGCGCCTGGATTCGAACCAAGATCCACAGATCCAAAGTCTGGTGTGCTGCCATTGCACCACGCCCCACAGCGGGCGCAATTGTATCACAGCCTGGCGAGAGGGACAATACCCTAAAGTAAGATTTGGACAAAAGTGCAGAACTTTACCCCCCGCCAGCGTTTTCGAGCGATGAAAGGGTGTTCCAGTCCCTCTGTGCTACCCAGCAAAACCGCAAACATCAACCAAGACAGAATACCCAAAATCTTCTGTGACTTGTTACGATCGTGAAAAACAGGCTAGACGATTAAACGTTATCGTCGTCTGCAGGCACTAAGCCAAGTTGACGCGCCTGGTCATAAGAAAGGACATCTGGGCTGGTGAGGGCACGATGCTCGTCTGCGGCCTGTTCCCAGAAGCGATTGAGTTCATCCGTCTTAAACTTCTTCTTGCCCTGAAAGAGCGGTTCAAGTTCGCGCAAATTCTGTTCCACAACTTCCAGGGGAGTGGTGCGTGGTTCTTGATAAGCCGGTCGTCCAGCGTCAGGGCTTGGTCGGCTCACTTTGATCAGCGACTCTCCAACCGAACGGCGGAAGTCTGAGACAATACGTACAGTCTCGAGGATGGTTTTTTCATCAGCTATCTTTTCTCCAACGACTATCAGCGCGTGGTTTTCCTCAACCGGCGTAAAGACCAGGTCATAAGCGCCTCCATCAAAGACTAGCCAGGAGGAGAGGCTTGTCTGTTCAAGCCAGCGCGAAATTTTTTGACCGGCACTATGGATAGCCAAGAGTGCCGAAAGGAGAAGAGTTTCTTCAGCAAGGTTCGGTAGGTCACCGGCGCGTGCTAAAACGTGACCGCTGTCATCCAGCAACAAGACCGCCGTTGCCCCCAATTCCTGCCGCAACCCCACCAACAAGTCTGGTAGACGCCGGTTATTGCCGTTCGGGACGGCAATCGGTTCAGGAGGTAACATGGTTTCCACCAAGCCAAGTAGGCGCTCAACCGCATCGAGGAAATCAGCTATGACCACCGGCTTAAGGAAGAAACCATCTGCGCCGGCCTCAGCAATCTCTTTGCGAATTTTCGGGTCAGTCTGACCGGTAATAAGGATGATTTTTACTTCCGGGTGTTTGGTGCGTACCTTACGCATTAGCTCAACGCCGGTCATGCCCGGCAGGCGGTAATCGGCCACCAAGAGGTCAATCGGATGACGTGAACTATACAGAATTGCCTCCTCACCGGAAGGAATCTCGACCACCTCGAGGTGATGCTCCAGGGTCTCCAGCGCCGAGCGCAGCAGACGGCTGACTTCGCGCTGATCTTCGACAATCAGGATGCGAGGCGTTTTCATAGGCTTGATCCCTCACCGAGATCTGGAAGATTTTCATATCCGCAGATTGGCCTAGGGAACACACTTGCCATCAAGGGTGGTTGAGCTACGGGCGATACAAGGACCACCGATCTCATTGAAAAGCTTGCTAAACCCAAGAAGTCCGTCCTATCTATCATCTTTCTTTTGATGCAAACGGACGTAGGTGGCTGAACCAATAAACCCTAGGAACAATCCCACAACAGTGGCAGAGTAGGAGAGGAAGCTCAAAAAGAAAGTGGTACGGACAATCTGCATCACCATGAGGAATGGCAGCACCATTCCTAGAGTCACCAGGATAAAACCGATGACGATGATGAAGATTGCCCGCTTTTCTTCGTAATCCATGCTTAGCTTACTTATATAACCAGCACTTCACCTGATGTCCGGGCTCAGGTTGGAATTCCGGAGGCTCCTCCACATCACAGGTGCCTTTGATAATCCTCGAACAACGCGGGTGGAAGCGGCATCCCGCCGGCGGCTTGACCAAACTAGGAGGTTCACCAGGAGGCACTTCCTTATAAGTCTCGGCGTTGCGCGCATCGGGGTCTGAGGTTGCCGCAATCAAAGCGTGAGTGTAAGGATGCAACGGATTCTTGAGGATCTTCCCTATCGGTCCTTTCTCCACCAATTGACCAGCATACATCACGAAAATGCGTTCAGAGAAGTATTTGACCGTAGAAAGGTCATGAGTAATATAGATGAAGGAAAGATTGTGGCTTGCCTGCAGACTGCGCAAGAGTTTCAGAATTTCAACGCGAACACTCGCATCGAGCATGGAGACCGGCTCATCGGCGACAATCAGGCGCGGATTGCGAATCATAGCGCGCGCAATGACGGTGCGCTGTTGCTGCCCGCCGGATAACATATGAGGAAACTTATGAAGGAAGTCTTCCACCGGGGTCATCTTGACCTCGGTTAGGACTTTTCGGACGCGTTCTTCACGCTCTTTTTTGTTATGCACTCCGGCTGTGATGAGCGGCTCTTCTAAGATGCGCTGAACACTCATGAACGGCGGCAAGGCCCCATACGGGTCCTGTTGAATATACCCGACATGCATACGATACCATTTTAGCCCTTCCCGCCCCATCTCACTGATAACTTTATCTTCAAAGACAACCTGTCCTTCACGCGGCCGATGCAAACCTAGAATCGTGCGCATCAGACTGGATTTGCCGCAACCGCTCTCGCCAACAACAGCGATGGCTTCCCCTTCATGCAAATCAAAAGCAACTCCATCTACGGCCCGGACATACCCAGCGATGCCAAATCCAAAGCGGCGCAGCTCAAACCAAACACGCACGTTCTGGATGGAAAGTAACACTTTGCGAGTATCTTCAGAGGAAGACTTCGAAGCAACAACTTGAGTTTCTGCCATCTTTGACTCCTATGCATACAGCCAGCACTTGACCTTGCGTCCATCTTTTTCAATCATCGGCGGATCCTGGTCGCACTTGCTAAAGCGTTTCGGACACCGAGGGGCAAAACGACAGGAAGTAGGCAGGTTGATAAGAGAAGGCGGCTGGCCGACAATAAACTCCGGGTCCTGGTCCTGACGCAAACGAGGCACACTGGCCATCAGCATTTCCGCATAGGGATGCAGAGGCTTAGGGAAAAAGTCCTTCGCATGACCCACTTCGACGATTTGCCCAGCGTACATGATTGCAACCTCATCAGCCAATTCACTGGAGGTGGCAATATCATGGGTGATCAAAATGAAACTGGTGCCCAGCTCTTTCTTAATTCGTTTCAAAACGTTGAAAATATTCGCTTGCGTGAGTAGGTCCAAAGCACTGGTAGGCTCATCCAGGACAATCAAACTTGGGGAAGTAACCAATGCCATCGCAATCGCAACACGCTGACGCATCCCCCCAGAAAGCTCGAACGGATAACGATAGAGAAAATCTTCGGGAACACCAACGTGTTGGAACATTTGCTTGGCAAGATTCCATGCCTCGGCTTTCTTGATACCTAAATGTACAATGGCCGGCTCGGCCACCTGATCGCCGACGCGGATGACCGGGTTAAGGGAGTTCATTGCCGCCTGGGGCACCAGACTAATCCCCACCCAGCGAATGTTCTGGCGAAATTCTTCGTCGTTCAACGCCATGATATCCACGCCGTTGAGATAGACCTTACCCGTATACTTTTCGACGTTGCGCGGAAGCAAGCGCAAAATCGCTTTTGCAAGGGAAGTCTTACCGCAACCGGATTCGCCCAAAATCACGACTGCCCGATTGCTGTCGAGTTCAAAATCAATTCCATCAACCGCTTGCACCGTCCCAACGGTCGTTCGGAAGTGTAACACAAGATTTTCAACACGAAGCAGTTTGTGATTAGCGCTCGAAACCATTTATTGACCTCGCAATCTCGGATTGAAGATGCGGTCTAGGGAAAACCCCAACATCGCAAAAGCCAGACCGGTAATCATCAATAAGACGGCCGGTTCAAGAACCCAGTAGTAAAGCCCTTCATAGAGTGCGCCATTCGTTTGGGCATCATTGATAATCTTGCCCCAGGTAGGCAAAACCGGATCGCCCAACCCTAAGACGGCCAACGATGCTTCCAAGAAAACGTATCCAGGAACAGAAGTAACCAAACCGGGAATCAGCAGGGGAATCACCCGAGGAACCATGTACATCAAAATAATCCGCGCATTGCTGGCGCCGTAGGAACGCGCGGCTTCAATGTAAGGCGATTCCTTGACCTGCAGGAAAACCGAACGGTAAGTTACAATCCCTGAACCGAAGATACTCAAGGCAATTGTGACCGAGAGAATAATCCAAATGCTGCGCGAATAGAAGGTGCCCACCATGATCAGTATCGGCAAGAACGGGAGAACTAAATTGACGCCGGTGATGCGTTGGATTAATTCATCCACCCAGCCTCCATACCAGGTTCCCACCGCTGAAATAATCATGGTCAAGACGCTTGTTCCCAAAGCAGCCATCAAGCCAAAGAGGAGAGCCACAGGCGTCCCCCACAAAATAGCCACGCCCAGGTCACGGCGGCGATGGTCTGTCCCTGCCCAGCCTGCAACTTGACCATGTACAACAAGCTCAGCATCGACATTTGTTTCAGGCTCAAAACTTGTCACTGTCAAGACAATTTTATAGGTGCCCTTGACAATCGTGGGATTTTTGACGTCAGAAGTCGGGTCAATAAACAGCCCTTTGACGGGCGATGTATCAATAAAACGCCGCGCTAAACGCTCATTCTGGGAAAAACGTACCGTAGTCGTCGTGCTTAGAGCAAGATTATCGATTGGAATCTGGCGACCATCTGGGGTATACCATACAATCGAGACAAAAGGTTTCTGTTGTTTATACTGAGCGCGGAAATAGAAAATGATTTCCTGGGGAAAAGTGTCATAGTTGTATTCAAACGTATAGGTAAGAACAATTTGGTTGTTCACCGAGTCTACGAGTTTTTCGGCTTCACCTTTAGCGCTATCTAGAGTAAACGTCTCGACCAATTTCTTTGTCCGAAACCAGTTGATCCAGGCAGGGGGAACGTTCCGAGGATTGGCATACCAAATTTCCTCTCCGCCGCGCCAGAGTTCAATCGCCCGTTCATAAGGAATGAGAATCGGCGCCAATATGCCTACAATCACGAGGATACCGATGATGGATAGACCAAAGATCGCTGAAGGATAGCGCGCGAGTTCGCGTAAGGTTCGTTTCAGATTGTTCATCCTTGAGCGCCTCCTTGACCACCAACGCGTACGCGCGGGTCAACCAAAGCATATACAAAATCAAGCAAAAATAGGGTAATTGCTAGCAAATAGGAGAAAATCACCGTCTCTCCCACGATAACAGGCACATCGAACAATCCAATCGCCTGATAAATCTGACGTCCTAGACCAGGCCAGTTGAACACTGTTTCAAAAATAGGAGCGCCAGTCCAAATTCCAATTAGCAGAAAGGCAAAAGACGTGATAATGGTTGGTAGCGTGGGGCGAAGAACATAACGTTGCTCAATAGCTCGCGAGGTCAACCCTTTGGCCTTCGCCATCTCAACGTAATCTTCACTCGAGTAGATTAGGAAGAAAGTTCGCCAAGAATAGACACTCAAAACCAGCTGGCTGGCTGCAATCGCCATAATCGGGAGAATCATATGCTTGAGCAAGCTGACGAAATAGGCAAAAGACCATCGAGGTGGCGGAGGAGCATCGACCATACCGCCGAAGGGCAAAATCTTGAGAATGGCAGCAAAAATCAAAATCAGGAAGATTCCGTAAAACCAACCAGGAGCAGCATTCATCGGCGCCAAGGTCACCACAACTTTATCCCAAAAACTCCCGTAACGCCTGGAAAGATACAAGGCGAAAAACAATTCAACAAAGAAGAGCAAAAAACCGCTGGTACCAAAGAGGATTAAGGTGGGCGGAATGCGCTCCAAAATAATCAATCGCACTTGGCGAGATCCCGTGTCACTGGTCATATTCAGCGAGCGCCCTAGATCTAGGGTGAGTGCGTTGCGAAGATAAATTACTGCTCGCACTAAAAAAGGTTGGTCCAAACCATATCGCTTATACGCTAGCCTAATCTGGTCCTCCACCCATTTATTCCGTTCTTCAGGGGGTAAATTGCGAATCGCCGGGTTCAGGATAGCAGCCTGTTGATAGGTCTCTTGAATCTCACCTTTGCGAATCTCATCAACATATCCCCCCATGTTGGCGATAATGATGGTCAAGAAAACACCAACGACAACTGTCAGGAAAAGAGTAATTCCTCGCACTAAGGTATAGCGTGCGACACGCGTGAAAGTGCTCTCTGGTTTCTTACGGATGACACTACGGGACGAATTGTTAACTGTCTTTTCAGGCATCGCTTTACAGCACCTTTTTGAGAGAAAAATTAGGTCTGGCAGAAAATCTTTCTGCCAGACCTATGCTGCAGACGATCTTTACGGAGCAACAACGAACTCAAGTGACCCAAAGGCCGGGATGCTCACCACCTTAGACGTGACAGCCACCTCAACCTTGTAGGAGCCCTGAGCCAGACCGGTTGTCGGGAAGGTAACCTTGTAGTTACCGTCTGAGACAAACGCAGCATCGCCACTGGTCACCAGATTACCAGCTGCATCGAAGACCAGGAACTTGACTGCGCTAATCTCTGCCTGCGGATAGGGCGAACCCTTGAAGGTGACCATGACATCGAAGGAGGCTTCGTTGCCCGCTTTAACGCTGGCGGCACCCATCACATCCACGACGGCGACCTTCGGTTCAGAGAAGCCAGCCCACTTGGTAGCCGGGTCAATGAAATCCGGATTGCGAGCAATGACGACCGACTTCTCCACCGGGAAGACCGTCTCAAGATAGAAGGGACCAACGCCAACCCAGAAGTGACGGCGCTGTTGATACCACTTTTGCAGGTTGGCAAAGCGAGCGGCCGCCTCTTCCTTGGTCACATACTGACCGAGTGTCGGCTCATAAGGAATGAACGGATTGGCCACATCGGCGTTGAGGTACTCTTCCAGGATCTGCAGGCTCGGGCCGCTGATGTAAGAGGTCCATTCAACCTTATTCGCCTCGGCCTTATCAGCAGTGAAGGCCAGCTTCTTATCCGCTTCAGCCTGAATACCTAGGGTCAGTGCGTGCCAGGAAGCAGTACCAAAGCTATAGTTCGGCCACCACGAAATAACATTGTTCTCGGCGTCCATGCTATACTGGTCTTGATAGGTCTCGATCACCAGCGGGTTGGTCGAGACAATCTTGACGCCCTTGAACTGGGAGATGAAGGCTTCGAAGTTAGAAACAGCCGCTTCGTCATAAATGGCACTTTCAGGCTTGGCCGGATCAAAGGTCATAATCATAGCCATGACGAAGTCACCCAACGAGAGCGGTGAACCGTCATGCCACTTGACCGTTTCAAACAGGTCAGCCGGATAGGTCACGGTGGACTTGATGAGAGCTGTGACGCCTTCTGGATACTTCTCGCCAACCGTGATGAACTTTTGCGCCGCAGCATCCCAGTCAGCCCAAGCATCGGCCGGCACCTTGATTTCATCTACGAACTCGAGGTTAATCCAATCCAGCGTCTTTCCGACCGGCAAGCCCTTCTGAACGGTAACAGTCGCGCTCTCAATTCGTTGCGGCAAGGAGAGGCCCGTGAACGGATCAGGAATCACGGCGTAATCCTGCGTGGCACGATAGACGGTCGTGTCATAGACCCAGTTCGAACCTCCGATCGGGTTCCAGGGGTCAATCAACACACCGGGCTGTGCCCAGCGAACCGTGCCACCTTCCTGATCGGCAAAGCGGATGGTGTATGGGTAGAGAGCGGAAGCAGCAATACCACCGGCCAGGTCATAAGCAACCTGCAACTTCGCTGAAATCGGCGAGAAAGAGACCTGATCAGCCAGCCAGACGCGGACGGAGTCTTCATTGGCCAGGACAAGCGCTTTTCTGAACAGCTCACCGCGCTCTTCCATGCTCTTGAAGTCGTTCGTCCACAACTTGTTGGCTACTTCCTTGAATTCCTCGCTGGGCTTATAAGCCTGCCAGAGTGGTGAACCGCTCCCCAGAGGAGTATAGAAGTAACCAAAGTTGCTACCGTCATCGCGGCTCACAGCCGTGGTAATCCAACCACCGGTGTAGAGATGCCATTTGCCATCTGCCGGATTCGAGCGGATCCAAATCGGGGAAGCCTCAGAGCGAGTCTTGTACTGGCGATCAACAGCAAAGCCTATCTTCTCCAGCTGGGTAGCAACGTAGTCGCCGATTTCCTTGCGCTCATCTTCAACGCGGATAATGAAGATAAGCTGAACCGGCTGCCCCTTATAGTTCCACTTACCATCCACCAGCTGGGCGCCCATATTCACCATTTCCGCGCTGATGATTTCATTGGCCTTCTCCAGGTTATAGGCATACTTGGCCTCAATGGCGCGGATGGTATCAACATAGCGCGCATAGTCAGCAAAAGCGCTGTTCAAAGAGGTGTACTTCACCTTGGCCAGGCCGCCATAAATCTCCTGCACAATATAGTTACGATCCACGAGCATGTTCATCGCTTCGCGAATCTTGGGGTTGCTGAAGGGATTCAGACGACCATCGGCGAACTCAGGACCAGAGGGGTTGAAGGTAATTTCGGTATAGGACCCAAAAGCCGTTGTGTAGGATAGGGCCGGGTCATTCTTGACAGTCTCAAAGAGATTCGGGTCGCTCACCGAATAGGCATACAGGTCGATCTGACCCGCCTGCAGTTGCTTGACCGCCTCTTCAGCCTGGTCAATATTCGTGAAGACAATCTTATCTACCCACGCGCCCTGGCGAATGGGAACCGGGGTAGGGGTAGGTTCCTGGGTCGCCGGTGGCTCAGTCGCAACGGGCGTCTTCTGAGGCTGGCAAGCTGCCAAAACCATGCTGGCCACAACCAGCAACCCAATAACCATCATCAATCGGTTGCGTAACATGTTCTTTCTCCTCCAAAATGAAAGTTAGAATTGGGGAATACAAGAGATACAAAACGTTCAGGCTTGGTGTGTCCCGAGCATCACCTCCTTCCGTTCAAATCTGCCTGAAGCTCAGTAGAAATAAGCGGCAGAAAGATTAACACAACACAAAAGAAAAGTCAAGTGTATTCCCTT
>JANWWB010000125.1 GCA_025056515.1 Anaerolineales bacterium | reverse complement strand
GTCGCGGCCTAAACGTTATCATCCACTTTTGGTCATTCTTCATTGGCTTTCGGCCCTGCTCGTGATGTTTATGCTCTTTTCGGGGATGTTTTCGCTCAAGCAGATGCCGAATACACCGGATAAAATTCCTGCTCTGGCGCTTCATATGGGGTTAGGAATCGCTATCCTTTTGCTGACCGTCTTACGCATCCTGGTACGCCTCTCGACACGGTTGCCGGCCCCCGCCACGACCGGCTATGCTGTTCTCGATGTCATCGGACGAGTGACACATATCCTTCTTTATGTGGGAATGATTGGGATGGGAATCAGCGGGATGGGGGTGGCTTCGCAGGCCGGGCTATTTGAATCGGTTTTTGAGCGCTCAGGCGCGCCGCTGCCGGAGGATTTCTTTGTCTATCCTCCGCGCTATGGACATGGATATTTGGCGCTTGCTTTGCTGGCGTTGATTGGCTTGCATATTGCGGCCGCGTTCTACCATCAATTCATTCGCCGTGATGGTTTGTTGGCGCGGATGGGATTCGAGCGCCGAAACAAAAGGGAGTAAGATGAGTGCAGAGTTACTTTTCCGAGATGATTTGGTGAAGCGCTTGCGCGACGTCGTTCGGGCAGCAGTTCTAACCGGCGCAGGTGCTTCTCAGGAATCGGGCGTGCGCACCTTCCGCGATGCCCAGGTAGGGCTGTGGGCGCAATTTCGCCCGGAGGACCTGGCTACGCCCGAGGCATTTGCCCGCAACCCAAAGCGGGTTTGGGATTGGTACGCCGAGCGGAGGCGACTCTTGCAGGATGTTGAACCGAACCCGGCGCATTGGGCTTTGGCTGAGATGGAAAGGCGCATCCCTCACTTTACGCTGATTACCCAGAACATTGACGGTTTGCATCAGCGAGCCGGCAGTGTTCATGTGGTTGAACTCCACGGCAATCTTCACCGCGTGCGCTGCTCGGTCTGCGGCAGGTATGCAGAACGGTGGGATGAGACGGAGGAAACCCCACCTCGTTGTGTCGCATGTGGTGGTATGCTTCGCCCAGACGTAGTCTGGTTTGGCGAATTTCTACCCCGCTTGGAATGGGAGCGCGCTCGCTCTGCTGCAGAAACATGTCAAGTTTTCTTTTCGATTGGCACTTCGGGAGTGGTCGAACCGGCGGCCTCTTTGCCCTTTATTGCCAAAAGACAAGGGGCTTTGATTGTCGAAATCAACCTGGAAGCAACCCCGCTTACCCCCTCTGCTGACTATTCTCTAAGGGGGAAAGCAGGAGAAATCTTGCCTGCTCTCGTCCGCGCTGTCTGGGGAGGGGAAGGCTAAGGTTCTATGCTTTGACCATAACTATAGAGATGGCTGTCGCACGCATGCAGCAGCAGCCGGATTCCTGCGTCGGACAGATCGTCTAGACGTCAATCTCGATCATTCGGACAAGCCGCGATTTTGATTTTCACACCATTGGCTCTGCCCATCAACATGGCCCCAAACTCGCCGATTTCAAAAAGTAATGCGGTCGGCTTGGACCAAGAAACCGATCAAAAACAGCACACAGAGGGCGAGCAAGATGACACTGCTTATGCCCAGCGCCACGATGCCCAGCGTTTTCTTCGCACCCGTTTGAAAAATTGTGGCGATTGCTAACCCAATGCCGATCAGCAGAAAGACAGGCGAGAGACAGAAAAGGACGGAGGAGAGAAGGAAAAAGGGAGAACGTTCAAGTTGGACTGGGTCAAAATTCGGATCCTGAATGGCTGCAGAAAAGCCAAGACCAAATGCAAGAAGAAAAGCAATGCAGAATACAACCAGTCCGAGCAGGGAAAGGATTAACGCCACTACACCGAGCTTTGATTGCTTGGTTGGTGGTGGTTCGGTAGGTGAAGCAGGTAGATACGACATCCATCCTCTCCTTATTCGTGAAATTCTTCGACTTGGTAGACGAAGACCTCCAAATGTTTCTTTCGCCAAGTATCAGGTGGGACCCCCATTTTGTGGCACAGATGCGAAAGGAAATCGGCTTTATCGGGGATTTTTTCCCATACTTGTGGGAGGAAGGTCGCGCGTCGCCATCCATCGCGTAGGACGACACCATCTACACCGGGGCGCAACTTAGCAATCAGGTCTTCGGTATTGCGATATTCGAGGGGCGTTGGCGGGGTGAGACGCGAGATTTCAATCTTGATTTCATCTAATTCATCGGGAGTGACGGGCGGAAAGCGGAAGTCCTGCAGGGCAGCCGCTGCAGCGTGCTCCCGCACGTCCTCGACCAGTGGCTGATACGGTTCCAAGGCGCCAATGCATCCTCGCAGCGCACCGCCTTTTGTCAGCGTGACGAAACTAGCGCCGGGCGCACGCAGGGTTGGGGTGAGAGCGGAGGGATCAATCGGAGGGGGCGGCTCACCGCGCACAGCGGCTTCTATAGAGCGCCTAGCTAGCTTGAGCAAGTATTGTTTTTCCGCTTCGCTTAAAGCAGACATCATCTTTAAGGTTAGGACATGTGCAGGCGCTGATACTCCCGATTGTGATAGACCAGCGGGCGTTTATTTGACTTTTCGGCCAGCGCAATGACTTCACCGATGTATAAGGTCGTGCTACCGACCAGAACCGTCTGAATGAGATGACAATCCAGGTAAATTAAGCCGCCCTTGATAAACGGGACCCCGCTTTCAAGTGTTTCCGTCTCAATCCCGGCAAAGCGGTTTGCGGTATCTGGCACCCGTCCGGCAAAAATTTCGGACACTTCGCGCTGATCCTCTGCCAAAACGGTCACGCCGAAGCATCCCGCCTGACGAATCATCTCTCCTGTCCGAGTGGTATTTGCTAGCGAGACCAACACCAGCGGAGGACTAAGGGAGACAGAGGTGAAAGCGCTGACCGTCATGCCATGAATTTGGTCTTGATAACGGGCTGTTACGATCGCAACGCCGCTTGTCCAACGGCGCATGGCTTGGCGAAGTTGTTCCGGATGAACCTTCATAGACATTTCATCTTGAGTATATAAGTTTGGAGAAAAGAAGTCAAACACATTTAGGAGTGCGACGGACGAGCTTTTTGACCAGCTAGAGCAGTGCAACATTACAGCATTTGCCCTGCCTGGCCCAGCAAGGTGCCAGGCAGGGCGATGTGGGAGCGAGTGTTGCTTTATTCTTCGGATTCGCGTTTGGCTAGGCGGTGGTCGAGCATGAGCACCGAGGCGCTGTGCTCTTCGATGAGGCGCAGTTGCTGAACGATTTCGGCGGCGTTTTTCTCTTCTTCCACTTGTTCGTCAATAAACCAATGCAGTAAGGTCTGTGCCGGATAGTCTTTTTCTTGCAGAGCCAGCTCATAGAGCGCATAGATAGATGCTGTGACTTTTGCTTCGTGTTGCTGAACTTCCTCGAAAACTGCCAGATTCGAAGGCCAATCTACAGGTGGCGCGTCAATGGCTTTGAGGCGGACGCGTCCACCGCGATCAACCAAGTGGTTATAGAACTTCATCGCATGTTCTCGTTCCTCATCTGCTTGTAAGCGTAGCCAATGTGCAAAGCCAGGCAGACTCTTGTCCTCAAAGTAAGCAGCCATTGAAAGGTAAAGATACGACGAGTAGAATTCTTTGTTGATTTGCTCATTGATAGCCTCTTGCATACGTTGCGAAATCATAGTTGCCTCCGAATTAGAAGTTGTTGAACGTGCCGGACAAGTGAGTTTCCTCTTTGTGGAATTGCACCAGATGTTACCAAGATTGTATTAATATTTCGTTGGACAACCTGACCTGGCTGACTATTCTCCCTCTTCATCGTCTGCAATGGCAGGCTGGTCGAAACGTAGCACATCTCCGTGGAAATTAATAATCACCTTGAAACCCGACATGCCCATAAACAGACGAGCATCTTCAGGCAAGCCGGTTTCAAGCAGCTGGTCAAATTGTTTCTCGATGTTTTTAAGTTGATTTTCCAAAATGGCTTTTGAGAAGATGTCTTCACTGCCCAACATTTTAGCGGCCTGTTCGGCCAAGGCCCGTTCGTTTCCGGCGATTTGTTCTCGCATCCTGGCTAAGACGGCGCGATCGACTTGCTCGGAAGGAATATGCCGTTTGAATCCGGCGTCGTCTACGACATAGCAGGGTTCCTGACCTACATAGGCAATTTCAACAGGACGGTCAAACTCATCGAAGACCAAACCGGCAAAAAGAGGTTGACGAGGCATACGTTTAGTCGCTTTCTACCTGGGGTGAATGTATTTTCGAACCCAAAAGAGAATAATCGAGCAAGAAAGAAATGCCAAGATGACCGTTCAGCAGATTTAAGATGCTTTGTCTTCAGGCTCAATGCCGAGGGTTTTACTGAAGCAATCTTCTGCCAATTCAGAAGACTGCTCCCCCACACTAGCTTATTGTGAGACAGTAACCAAGGCTTTGCAACAGGACAAGTTTCGGAGGTTAACGGATGCGCAGGGTATTCTGTGGAAAGGTTTCTCGACGTTGCACTACGCGGACGCGTGTGCCTTTTCCGGGTGTCAGCGCGAGTCGTTCATGCGGCGGGACCACGGGCGTCGTCCAAAGATAGATCCAACGGGCGTCTTGCGGCCTGAGGTTGATGCAGCCATGGCTGTGGGTGGTCCCGAAATCATTATGCCAGTAAGTGCCATGAATGGCAACTCCGTTGGCAGTGATATAGGTGTCCCAAGGAACGCCGGGCAGATCAAAGACGCTTCGGGCATCTGAACCGCCGGTCATGTGGTAGGTGGGGCGTTTGTGGAAGGTCTTGAATTCGCCCAGCGGCGTCTCGTAGCCGCGACGACCCGTTGCCGTGCGCGCCTGATAAACCAGGCGATCACCTTCATACGCATACAGCCTCTGCTCATCTAGGACAATCTCAATGTATTTTTCTTCTTCGGGTATATCTGCAGAGAGTGGGGCGAGTTCCTCATCTCGGTAGAGGTAAAGCGCTGCAGCGGGGACGTAGTAGAAGGTGTTCCAGAGCGTATCCAAGCACTGATACCACAAAATGCTGCGGCCTCGCTCTTCGACTACGTCAGTTACCCAGTGAGTAGAACTGTAGTACAGACGCGGACCTGGCCGCGGTTTGCGGTTGAGACCCCAGAGGCTATCGACAAAAGGTATGGTCACTTCTCCCAAGGTCGGCGCGGCGAGCGTCTCTAGCGGTGAGTTGGTACGCGGTTGTACCGGTTGAACGTAGCCCGAATAGACGTACCTTTCTTCGTCAATGCGATACCAAAGACGGTTGTAATCGCTCTCGATTCCGCCCCACACTTGTTCTTGGATTTCAACCACGGTATCCCGTTGGAGCAAACCCACCTTAGGAGATTGAAACGATGGCCCTTGGCGTACGTTCAGGCGGGAAGCTGTCACCCGTCCTAACAAGCGTGATGGTTCCTGCGCCTGAACATGTTCAACAAGAGGGGCGGCCAGCAGACTTGCCGCCACGACGCCGGATAGCTTAAGGAAGTCCCTGCGGGAAAGAAGAGCGTTCTTATGGATGAACATTCACCAAGGTCCCTAAAGGTGCCCAGTAAAACAACCACTTTGCATCGGGCGTCCGCATGTTGACACAGCCGTGGCTCATGGGAGTTCCGAAGTTGTTGTGCCAGTAGGTCCCATGGATGCCATACCCTTTGTAGAAATACATCGTGTACGGCACGTTTGGCAGATAATATCCGGGTCCGGTCATCAAGGTTGATTCGAGTTTCAGGTAGATGCGGAATTTACCGGTGACCGTTGGATGAGCAGGTACGCCGGTGGAGACAACGAAGCTGGCGACCACTTTATCGCCTTCGTAGGCATATAAGCGCTGTTCGGAGAGGTCCACGTCAATCCAGCGTACACCACCTGAGGATTCGCTTGCCGGGGGTGGTTGAGTCGGCGGTCGGAAGGGCGTTTTGGTCGGGAGAGGGGTGGGCGTGGGCGTGAAGGTGGCTGTGGGGGTAAAGGTCGGGGTGAAGGTGGGCGTTGGGGTAAAAGTAGCAGTTGGGGTGAAGGTGGGGGTAGAGGTGGGTGTGTAGGTTGGCTTGTCGATTTCTAGCAAGGGAAACAGGGGAGCTTCGGTTGCCTCGGAAACAGCGCGCGCCACTAACCCTTGTCCCGGCAAGAAGGCCCATACACAGAGAGCGCAAAAGAGCACAAACAAGAATCCATACAGCCAGGGAAAACCGGCTCGCTCGTAGGGGACTGTCCAGGCTCGCGGGGGCGAAAGAGCGACTTGTTCTGATCGCCGCCGAGAGGGTTGGGTCGCAACCAGAGATGCGACTTTCTCTCCTTGCATTCTTGCTCTTGCCCAGGCCAATCCCTGCTGCGCAGTCGCACTCTTTGGGTTGATGCGGAGCGCCTGCTCAAAGTAAGCGAGAGCGGCACGCGGGCTGGCAACGCTGCCCAGAATCAGCCAGGCCTCTTCCAGCTCCGGAGCCATCGTCACGGCTTGCATTGCCCATCGGCGCGCTGCTACCCTATCGCCCTGTCTTATGGCATGACGGGCGTTCTCAAGCAAAGAGCGGAGCGGGACGGTATTCGAACTCATGGCCGGAAATTCAAATCTACATTTTCGTTCCGTAAGAAGCAGAGGATCCCATTGACTACGCCTTGCGCTACTAAGCCGGGTTGGGTGGTCAGCAGCTGATAATCTCGATAGAGAAAACCGGTCTCGATAATCGCCGCAGTGGTCGCCGGGTCAATTTCATCGAAAGCGTGATATTCGGTCATATCGCGCGTAATGCTTCCTGGGTGAAACTTCAGGCCGGTTGTACGTCCGTAGCGATCGGTTAGACAGGCAACCAAACGGTTGGCCAAGTTGCGATCGTGGGTGCCGAGGGCGGCCACGACTTTGTAGCCACTGGCGTCCGGTCCCTGGTCAACACAGGAATCGTTGTGAATGGAGACCAACGCCGCTGCCCGATACCCTTGTAGGCGCGAATCGAATTCCTGCAAAAGGTCAACGGTGTAGCCTTGCGCCTCGAGCATCTGCGCTGCCAGGCTAGCGATCTTATAGTTTACGGCGGCCTCTGTTGTTCCATCTTCACAGACGGCGCCTTGATCCTCGCTGTTGCTCCAGTGACCCGAGACGATGCCAATCCGAATCGCTTGCCGCGTAGCAGCTCCAGAAACATCAGAGACCGGTTGTGGAGTGAGGAGAGCCAGGATCGTTGCTCCGAAATCTCCCAGGAACAGACGTGGCGAGAAGGTGATAAAAATCGTAGCCAACAGTACGGCCACACTGACGAGATGTTGGATCAGGCGACCAACCGACGGTGTCGTAGAAAACGAGTCTGAATCAGGGTTCATATTCGTTGGCTTAGGTAACTCAAGCAGGCTTGGTTGCAAGGGCCAAAATCTTATGCTTTCCGTATCTTGGAGGTGGCTTAGCTGCCAAAGCCCTAACCCGGTCTTAGGACAGGCAATCTCCGGTCCAGGAGATTGCTTCCTTCACGTTCGGTTTGGCGCAGGCGCTGCGCTGGTAAATGACACGATAACCGATGTTTGTAATCAAGCAACTTGATATTTTTGATATTCATTATAGTACCCTACTTTAGCCTAAACAAGCAAGGGCATATTTCTGACTTTGGACATAATTTAGGACAAATATCGCAACAATTTTTAAAAAATCGTTTAACTAGCTCTGCAATAAGCCATTCCGCCTCATCCTGCTACAATCTTCTTGTCGGTTTGCGTTGGCTGATGCCCCCAAGCGGGTCCTGGTTCAGCCTCAGCATGGCGTTGATACCTTCAAGGAATTCGGACATTTGGCTGAAATATCCTGCGGTTTATTCTTGGAATTTTAATGGTTTCGCAGTATGATACAACTAACGATAGCTATTCCCGGAGGCCCTATGCGAGATCTTACCAACGAAATCCTTGAGTTAATTCGCCGCACTTCGACCGATCTGCCGAAAGATGTGGAAGAACGGTTGCGGGCGGCTGTGGAGAAAGAAGCCCCTGGATCGGCGGCACGCGGCGCGCTAGAAACCATTCTCAAGAACATTGAACTCTCCCGTCAGAAATCTTCTCCGATTTGCCAAGATACAGGCACACCGATTTTCTATGTCAAATATCCAGCTGGTTGGAGCACATTGCAATTGAAAAAACAAATTCGTGAAGCCTTGGCCGAAGCCACCCGCCGCGCTTATATGCGTCCGAATGCTGTCGATGCCATCTACGATAGAAACTCCGGCAACAATCTTGGTGGTGATGATTTTCCGTATATTCATTTTGAGGAAGTGGAAGGGGATGAACTGACGATTGAGCTCATGCTCAAAGGCGGCGGTTGTGAAAATGTCGGTCGTCAATATTCGCTCCCCGATAGCGAGATAGGAGCAGGACGAGACCTGGAAGGAGTGCGACGCGCTGTGCTAGACGCCGTACAAAAAGCCCAAGGGCAGGGTTGTGCTCCGGGCATCTTGGGTGTTGCTATCGGTGGAGATCGGGGCTCGGGCTATATCAAATCCAAAGAAGTCCTTTATGACAAACTCGGCGTCCGTAATCCCGATCCGAAATTGGCTGAATTAGAGGAGCGTCTAACTCAAGAGGCGAATGAACTGGGCATCGGCCCGATGGGCTTTGGCGGTAAAACAACCGTCATTGATACCAAGATTGTTGGCCTCTCCCGCCTGCCGGCATCCTATTTCGTTACCGTCTCGTATATGTGTTGGGCCTACCGGCGGCGCAAGATGACCGTCAAAGCGGATGGCGAAGTGATTTACGATTAGGAGGCAACCTATGCGAGAAGTCACCATTCCGATTTCCGATGATGTCATCCGCAGCCTGAAAGTCGGCGACCCAGTTGCGCTGAGCGGCGTGATGGTTACCGGTCGCGATGCGGTGCATAAGTGGATGGTTGAAACTTTTATCAAGAAGACGCGCTCCCCGCAGG
>JANWWB010000119.1 GCA_025056515.1 Anaerolineales bacterium | reverse complement strand
TTTGGCAAGCCGAGCCAATCCATCAAGGTAAAACGCCCCAAGTAACCGGAAGTCTGCCACCAATGGTCGAAGAGCGGTTCAGTCTCGCCGAAGAGGAAGATACCGACCAATCCGCCCAGCAGGAAGAACAACCCATCGAGCTTGCCGGTTGCAGTCGCTACCAATGAGGTGCCGGGACAAAAACCGCCAAGGATAAAGCCCACTCCCATGATAAGGCCGCCCAAAATGCCGCTCGACAGATAGGTTGGGTTGACATAGACCAAGTTGTAATCCACCAACCCTAGGCCAATCATCGTAAAGAGAAGGACCATAGCCGTCACAATGGCACCGAACATCACCTTGAGCACGGTCAGCTCGCGGAAGTAAAACTGCGCCGCCAGTTTGCGTGAGTTCCCAAAGCCAGAACTTTCCAGAATGTAGCCAAAGAAGAAACCGATTACGCCAAAGATGACATACGTCCAGGGATTTTGAGCGCTGACGGTTTGGAAGGCTTGGAGCGGAAAAGGATACATAGCGGCCTCCTACAACCAAAGTTTACGGACGAAATAGGCCAGCGCGTAGGCTGAGGCAAAGATCGAGAACATAAATGCCCAAGCGCCGACCGAGAGCACAGCGCCGCCCGAAAGAGCCAGACCGCTGGTGCAGCCGCGCGCCATGCGAGCGCCATACACCATAATTAAGCCGCCAAGGAAAGCCATCAGCCAACGGGTGCGTGTGCTGATTTGCGGCCCTTTGTTCGTTTCGATTTTCAATCGGCCATTCACCCAACCGCTGACAAACCCGCCAAGAAACGCCCCGATGACCACCATCACCACCCAGTCGTCGAGCGGATTTTTATCTCCACCGGCCATGCGGAGCAGGTAGGGGTTTGTATCCACATGCCGAGGCGCAATTTGGTCCTGAACAGCGACAACGAAACGATTCAAGCCACCTGATGCGCCCAAGCCGTTACCAGTGAGGAAAAACGATGCAAAAAGCAATAAGCCGAGCAGGAAACCACCCAAGTAGGGGTGCCAATACGGCTTTTCAGGACGCCGGAAAAGGCGTTTCCAATCGAACGATTTCTTGAGGGGTTGATTCGCTACGGTCATTCTAACTCTCCTTTGATAGCACACAACTTGTACTATCTATGTTCCTCATGCACTTCCACTTCTTCCCAGCCGGTGATCATCGCCCGGATGGATTCAAGCGGAGTGACGCCGGTGGTGGTCAGGTAAACATGCGCAACGATAAAGGCAGCAAAGAGCCAGGCAATCAGACTGTGGATAGGCGCCAAAACGGGTAAACCACCGAGGAAGTTTGCCAAGGCCGGGACTTTCTGCACGCCCCACATCAGGATACCGGTCAGACCCTGAAGCGGGAGCAGGACATTGAGCAGGCCAATATAGGTCACCTGTTGCAAGGGGTTGAGCTTCTTTTCAGGACGCTTGGCGAAAGGATGAGGCTCGCCCTTGAAGATACCACGAATATAGTATTTTGCTTGCTCTATGGCATCGTCAATGAAGCCACGTGGGCGCGGGATGTATTGGCGAATCTCGCCGCTGGTGAGGTGCCAGAAAATCGAGAGCAAGGCATTGATGGCCAAGATGAGGGCAATTCCGTTATGAACCAATACTACGCCGCGGAAGGAGAAGACACCAAAAATGTCAGGGCGATGGATAATGAGGCCGGTGAAGAGCAAGAGCACAATCGCCGCCATTTGCAACCAGTGCCAGAAGCGCTCGTACGGATGATACATATACACGCGCTCCGTGCGGATAGGTTGCTTCGGGCGACGGCGTGCTGCCAGGATGCGCAACGTCCCATGTCCAAAGACGCCCAGCAGGGTGCCAACGAAGAAGAATGCTCCCAGTCCATCAAGCCAAGCCAGGCGATTATGCCCGAAGACATAAAGCCCACGCTTGCTGTTATCAGGCTGATATTCAAGAGCCCCGTCCTCGGTCACAACCAGGTTGCCGTCGTAAACAACATTCGTGTAATCGGCAAAGGTCGGTTTCACACCGCCAGGCAAATATGTCGAGAGTGTCATCGCAGCCGTGACCTGGGACTCGGCATTGTGGCAAGCGCGGCATTCCCCAACCGCGGCTTTGCCGTCTACAACATTGTGGTTGATGCTAAAGGGCATGACCTGGCCTTCAATCCGCGGATTTTGCAAACCAAGCGCTTCCAGTTTGCTGCGCACCAAGGCCACCTTAGCTTCACTATCCAGACGTAGTTCGACTTCGCTCAAGATTCCGTCTCCGTTCGAATCAAACGCTTGGACTACATCGGGAGCATAGTGACCGTTTTTGAGATAGACTTTTTGCAAATCAAGCAAACGCACCGGGCGCAGGTTGCCCTTATCCTCATAGACCCAGTACCAGGCTGTGATGAGATTGTACGTGGTGAGCGAGGTTTCGCCATCTACATTGGTGCGTTGTAAGAGGACCGGGCGGAAACCGGTCACCAGGCTTTCAATAGCATTCGGGTCACCTTGCACACCGCGGTATTGCACAAGCGGCTCACCGGTCAAGGTAATGACCGTCCAGTCATAAGCCTGAATGGCCGGAGCGACCATCTTGGGAATATGACAAGACTCGCAATCTAGAACAGCCATGTGGCGTTCCCAGTACGGCAACCAGTCACGATGAGCCGTAGCAGCATTATGGCAGGAATCGCAGCGACGCATGGTCCCCTTGAGTTCAGGCGCAATATTGAACTGGGCGCTCTGACCACGGGCGAAGTTGTGGTTGGGACGGAGCAAATACTCGCCAATTTCCAGGCGGCGCGGATCGTAAGTCAGATGTGCCGGATTGCTCTGGGAAAGACGTTGTGCTTGAGCGGGGTTGTTCAGTGAATAGTGGCAATCGGTGCACTTCAGGGCACGTTCGGCGTGGATATCGAAGGCATAGTTCATTTCATTCTTGCCCTGAATGTTCATCCCAGATAGCATAATCTTTTGCGGCGAGATTATCTGACCGGTGGTTGCCGTCTGATAATCGGTTAGCGAAACACCAGTATAGACCAAAGGGGTCTGAAGGTCAGTATGGACAGCCCCATGGCACGCAGCACAGTTGGCATTGGTTGGATCTTGCAGGCGGACATATTCAGGCTTGAGCACGCCTGATTCATCAAAAGCATCAGGATTGTACGTCCAAGAGCCATCCGATTGGCTCACCAGGCCAAGGGTTTGGAGCGTGGCGGTGTTTGCCCAGCCGAAACGCCCCGCGCGGATTTCAGCGGCTCGCGCCTGCAAATCAGGCTGCTCCAGATGGCAGAGGAAACAGTTAAGTTCCATCACACCTGATTTGTTCCAATCCCAGGCCGTCGTTTTGCCTGTTTTGGGATCAACAAGAGCCGTTTCGGGGTTGGACGGATCAGGGCGCAACCTTGTAAGGGGACGACCGTCCCGCGCTGTGGTTGCCGGACCACCACCCGGGACACGTTCACCGAACCTCATCAACCATTCCGGTGTCGTCAAGTCAAATTGGCTGTCCCCAGCCTGGCTGAGATAGCGATACGTAAGCGGATTCCATCTCCCAAAACCGATGCCGGCATCCAAGGCGCCAGCGTGCGCTTGGTAGTCCGAAAGACCCAAATCAGCATGAAAATTGTGTTCAACAATATAAGCGGTATCGTGGCACTGTCCACAGGTCTTCATCGTCGAGATTGGACGTCCGCTTTCTAGAACGTTGATGCCCTGGTCATCAAGCAAAGGGAAGGTTGGATGCAAGGGTGAAACCTGGGTATCGGCTACCGCAGTTGCCGGTTTAGCCTGCGCCAAGCCTGCACTGACAACCAAGAGCAGCAAGCCCAAGATCACAAAAAGCAGGGAGCGGTGGGTTCGAAAGAGAAGGTTCATAGTCTGTCCCGTTGCAAAAGAGGAGTTCAAACGTTTTGCCAGAATTAGGGCAACTGACGCCCACCCCAGCGCATGGGGTCGCCCGGATAACCTAGGGCTTCCCAATCCAAGCGCCCGTTTTCACTGTGGCAATCGGCACATTGGAGGGCATTTTCAGCGGGTTGCACCATGTGGGTAGTCGGCCAGAACATCAAGGTTTCGGTGAAGCCATACGACCCGCTATACTTCAGCCCTGTACGTTGCTCGGCCAGACGGAAAGCCTGGTCCCAGTTGAATTCGCTCCAGTAGCCGCCCGGGCCGGCGGTAATCGGCGAGAGCAGATAGTTGTAGACGGTATCGTAGGGCTGTCGAGCGCGGTGAACTTTGAAGGGGAAGATTTTTGCCTGTGGGTCATGGATACTCCCGGCCGGTTTGTTGATGTAGGTCGGCTTAGTTGGGTCAATCTTGTCACCCAAGAGGTAACGATACTCTAGGTTACCGTTGAACCAGAGATAGACCGGCCGGACATTACTTTCGTACTGGAAGGAGCCTTTGATTTTCAGATAGAAGAAGTGATTATCACTCAGGTTTTGGCCAGCAGTGCTCCAATCCCACACCATCTTGGTTGGGTCTTCAGTGGCCATGTAAGGAATGTGGCAGGTTTGGCAAGCAACAGCCTTGGTGTGTTCGTTCAGCCGTTGGTCATCATGAGGCGCTGGGTCGTGGCACTGTGTACAAGAGACCTGTTCCTCGGGATTGATCACGTAATTATCTGCCACCAAGCGGCCTTTAATTTGGTGATTCTCGGTGACGTGGCAATCTGTGCAGAGCAAATTGGCGCCACCCATGTGAACATCGTCTTCGGGTGAGGGATAAATGAGTTGTTGCGAGAGGTCGCCGTGTTTGACATTATTGCCACCACCGCCGTTAAAGTGGCAAGAGCCGCAATTTTGCCGGCTCGGCAAGCCGACCGAGCGTGCTGCCGCCAGTAAATCCACCCCCTGCTTGGGATTTCCATAGGAGCCCTTCGCATATCCTGATTGTGCATGGCAGACCAGACAATCGACATTTTCTTCTCTGGTGAAGTCATAAGCCTGGCCAAAAAAGTCATCGGTCTCTTGCCAACCATAACCGATGTGGCAAGCAGTGCACGCTTTTTGGTTGCCCATGGCGCCAATGCAGAAGTTGTTGATTTGGTTATATTTACCGATGGTGACCGGCTGATCGCGCCAAGGGACGTTAAAAGGCTGTGACGTCCAAGTCCAGTGGCTGGTGGCCATCACTTCCTTGGCAGCATCGGGATGGCAGGAAAGACAATTGCGCGTCACATCTTGTGGCGTTTCAAACGGCCCTTGGATAATATCGGCATGAGAGACATGCACCGGATGGGTCGGCACCCCGGCCCATGGGTCGCGTTTGGTCTGTGCTTCTGCCGCCTGTGAGGTAGCCAGCAGGATAGGGACAAGAAGGATCAGCAGAATGCCGAGCAAACCGAAAACCCAGTAAGCTTTGAATTTTTTCATAGTCCTCTCCGCAAAATTCGGTAGTTAGAGGTGGCGCTTTGGTTCTCTAAGGTTGTGCAACCAAACGCGCTTGGTACTGAATGCGGTCACGCATAATCGAACGTAGCAAATCAAGTGCGTCCACGATGCGCTCGTCGGCCAAAGCATATTCAACGCTCATCCCCTGCCTAGTTGCAACGACCAGGCTCCGTTCTCGTAGGATTTTGAGATGGCGTGAGATCGTTGGCTGAGGCAGGCGCAATTCATCAGCAAGTTCGCTCACCGTGCGTGGACGTTCTGCCAGGGCATAGAGGAGGAGCAAACGGGTCGAATCAGCCAACGCCGAGCAGAAATCGGCGTGCAATTGCGTGATTTCTTGAACGAGGGAGGGAGTGAGCATACGAACCTTATTCGGATAGGCGTATATGCAAAACACATCATACTCTCATCATTTCTTCATCTACAGTATTGAATGTCATATTCTCTTGTGACAAAAGTCACAGTCGTCGCCCCTAAGAGAAACAAAAGGACGGTCTCGAGCAGACCGTCCTCCACCTCTACATCAAGAGTTCATTACATCAACAATTTATGCGAGAGAGTTGACAGCTTGCAAATACGTTTCTACTTCGGTGTAGTCGGACAACGTGAGACTATGTCGAGCAATCGCCTGACAGGCTTCCAGACTGCAAGATCGAATCAAGGCTTTGGCGTGAGGTATCAAGGTCGGAGCCATGCTGAATTCGTCTAGCCCCAAGCCAAGCAAAATCGGAAGAGCGCGCTCATCGCCAGCCATCTCTCCACACATTCCGACCCAAATACCGGCCCGATGACCTTCTTCAATGACGCGAGCGATCAGTCGCAAAACCGCTGGGTCGAGGGCGTTGGATAAGTGGGCAACGCGCTTATTGGTGCGTTCGACCGCTAGGGTATATTGTGTCAGGTCATTTGTGCCGATGCTAAAGAAATCAACCTCTTTCGCCAGAGCATCTGCCATCAGGGCCGCCGAGGGAATTTCAATCATGATTCCCACCTGGATTTGTCTGCCAAAAGGAACACCAGCGTGCTCCAGCTCAAGCCGTGCTTCTTCAAGCAAAGCGCGTGCCTGTCGGACTTCCCGCACCGTAGCAATCATGGGAAACATGATGCGAATATCATGACCAACCGCAGCGCGCAAGATAGCGCGTAATTGGGTTTTGAAGAATGCAGGACGATCCAAACACATGCGAATCGCCCGCCATCCCAGAAAAGGATTTTCTTCATGTCCTAAGTCAAGATATGGCAGCGCTTTGTCACCTCCAACGTCCAAGGTGCGGATGACAACCGGACGCTCTCCCATGACTTCGAAAATCGCTCGATATGCACGATACTGTTCCTCTTCATCCGGCTCAGTTTGGCGGTCTAAATAGAGAAATTCGGTCCGCAGTAATCCAATTCCCTCAGCGCCCAATGCTACTGCCTGATGCGCATCGTCGAGATGACCGACGTTGGCAACGACTTCCACACGCCGCCCGTCCCGCGTGATAGCAGGTTTAGCGGCATCAGCGCGCTCTTGTGCTGCTTGTGCTCGAGCTGCTCTTTGCTTGTCCTGAAATTGCTTCAGGATATCTTCGGATGGGTCTAGGACAACTTGACCGTGCCACGCGTCCAAAACGAGCTGTTGGTTTTGCTCAATTTCTAGGACCTGAGGGCCTGCCCCGACCACGGCCGGAATCCCAAGGGCCTTAGCCAAGATGGCCGTATGGGAGGTCGCACCACCTTCGGCAGTACAGAAACCAAGCAAACGACTCTTATCAAGGAGAACCGTATCCGAAGGTGTCAAATCCCGAGCAACCAAGATAGATGGTTGTAACAAAGTGATATCGGGTTGCGGCTTGCCAAGCAAAATGCGCAGGCAGCGACGAGCGACATCGCGAATATCCGCTGCACGGGCGCGGAAGTACTCATCGTTCAAGGATTCGAGTTGCACAGCATAGCGTTCGGCATTTTCCATCAAAGCGCTCTCGGCATTCTTGCCTTCGTGCAGGATGGCTGCTTGAACCGATGCTTGCAGTTCAGGGTCTTCCAGCATTTGTAGGTGTGCCTCAAAGATGGCAACGTCCTGTTGCTGAAGGCGACCGGCCGCTTGGCTAGCGATCTCTTGTAATTGGTTTTTGGCCTTTTGGAAAGCCTCTTGCATACGTTGCCATTCTGCTTCTGGGTTGCTGACAAACTGCACTGGAACATGCAAATCTTCCGGTTGGAAAACATGCGCCGGCCCGATCGCAATTCCGGGAGAAGCAGCGATACCCCGAATAATCCGCATTCGTTCTACTCCGCCTCGCCAAAATTCTTTTCAATCAACGCTTGTAGAGCTTGCAACGCCATCTCGGCATCAGGTCCTTCAGCGCGCAAAGTGATTTGGGCACCCTGATTGACCCCTAGCGCCAGCACGCTAAGGATGCTCTTGGCATTAGCCTCTTTTCCATCATGGAAAACCATGATGTTCGATTGGAATTTGGCCGCCTCACGCACAAATAGACTGGCCGGACGAGCGTGAAGACCAACTTTATGTTGAATAGTGAGAGTAAGCTCAGGCATTCTTTTTCTCAGAAGAACTGGCAAGAATAGTGAATAAGTCCGGTAATCGAGCTAGCAAGGGAAAATTGCCGGTTGCTAAGAACTTTCGCTGCATCAGAGCATCACTCCAGCGAATCTTGCCGGTTTGGATTTCTTCCCAAACGTTTAGATCTACACGTATCGTTAGTCGAGCAAAATCTATCTCGCCCGTATGTAAGGTACACTTGCCATTCTCGATTTTTAGATAATAAGCTCCTTTTTCAACGCCGCTAAACAAAAATTGTATCTCGGCCACCAAGCCAGCAGCTGCAGCAGGATGAAAACTCTCAACAAGAGTTTGCAACAAGAGCATTCCTCGGCCACTCATAGAATTCTTCCTCTGCACCTTATCTCTCTTCGAGGAACAAGCCCTTCTTGACGATCTCAAATGCTTCAAGAGCGGTTTGGGCATTGAGAAGCGCTTGCATTCGATCGGTTTTCTGAAAGAAGTCCACCACCTTTTGAAGCATTTCCACTTGTTCGGCCGGGTTAACAATCGAGAGCATAAAAATCAGGCGAGTTGAAAGTCTCTGTTCAGGAGCGCCTATCATCCCAAATATCACCGGAGACTTTAGGATACCGATACAAACGCCAGGTTGTATACAATGCTCTATGCCGGTATGAGGCAACCCTACCGGGATAGGTGTAGGAATACCTGTTGGATGAACAGCCTCTCGCTCCAGGAGAGACTGTATAAAACTCTCTTTGACATATCCTTTTTGAAACATCACATCCGCCATGAGGCGCATTGCCTCTTCGGCCGAGCTGGCTTCCAAGCCGATTAAAATAAGGTCTGGTTTAAGCAGAGAATGGTTTAGATTGACAATCATACATCCTCATTTGAGCAAAGCACCCATCAGAGCACAATAGGCCGTATTTTCAAGGCGGTCAAGAGCGTCATAGCCGGCTTCCAGGTTTTTAGCAAATACAAAAACACCATGTCTGGGCGCCAAGATGATTGCTGCCTGTTTTCTCACACGTTCAAGTTGCGTAGCCATTGCAGCACAGATTTGGTCGGCCAATTCTTGTGTATGCGCAGGCGCGCCCGGCACGTAGCCGATTTCCTGGCCAAACTTATCAGTCGAGTCGAGCATGGAAGGAATTGGCTTTTTCTGAGCGCAAAAAACCAAAGCATTGCGCGCATGTCCATGTACAACAGCCGTCCCATCCGGATAGAACTTGTTCAGCAGATCGCGATGGACTCGAATTTCGCGCGAGACTTCACCTTCTCCTTCTAATTTGTTTCCCTGTAAATCTAAGACAAGGACATTCTCCGGAGCTAAATCCCACAGAAACTGACTTCCTGCATAGCGGGGCGTCATGAGGATAACATCTCCCATACGGACACTGATATTACCGCCCGCCGCGTCAGTAAGCATTCGAGCATACATCAGCCGACCAATGTTGGCTATTTTTTTCCTCATTGCATAGATATCATTTTCGAGCATGATTCACCTTCTAAAAGCAGTTTCCATCACATCACCACTTCCCGTAGGACAACTTGCGATTCCAGTTGAGAAACCAAATTCGGGTCAATAAAACCTGCGCCAAGTACTTGCGTATTGGCGGCTCCACAAGCCACCCCTCTGCGAAGCATCTCAACTAGGGAGCCTGCTCGATAGAGGGTGGAAGCGATACCCGCAAGCGCCGAATCACCGCATCCCATCACGTT
>JANWWB010000080.1 GCA_025056515.1 Anaerolineales bacterium | reverse complement strand
GTGATGGTCCCTGCCACCTCGTCCACCTCTAGAGTGAATCCCAAAGTCCGCAAGGCTTCGGTCATGTAGCGGGTATCATCGGAGAAGAGAGCATTTTGTAGGCGAGTTGACCCTTCGCACAGGGCCGCCAGCACCAGGGCGCGGTTGGTCAGCGATTTGGAGGGCGGGACGCGCACGCGCGCTTGCAGGGGATGAGAGAGAGGAAGGATCGGTCGAATCATTTCTGCACCATCAACTGTGCATAACGTTGCGCTGTCTCGTCCAGCATATGTTGCCACGAGAGGTCGTCGTTTTCGAGGGCAGAGAGCCAGGTATCGAACAGGGAGCGAAAACGGCGGAGCGCGGTCAGGATGTGTGAGCGGTTTGTGCGCAAGATTCCCATCATCATGGAGGCTGGCGTCCCTGCCAAGCGTGCTGTCGAGCGAAAACCCGGACCGATAAACCCGGCCGCCTCGCTCGGCACCGCCAGCACCAACGCAGAGGCGATGAGGAACGGTAGATGACTGGTAAAGGCCAACATGCGATCGTGTTCTTGTGCTTCAAGCAGAATCGCCTGCGCGCCGATCGCTTGGATGATCTGACGGGCAATCGACAAAGCATGTCGAGAGGTGCGCGGCAGGGGCGTTAGAAAGAACGGCGCTCCCCGATAGAGTGTTGCCTCAGCATTGACCAGCGAGAGCTGCTCCTTTCCACAGAGTGGATGTCCCCCAATCGGGTCGAAGCGCTCCGGCAGGCGCGCCATAGCCTGCAGAATCTGCTCTTTGGTCGAACCCACATCCATCACGACACAGGGATTCGGAGCGAGGTCCGGCAGACGGGAGAGGAGGGTGAGGATGGCATCCACCGGAGTGGCGAGGATGATGACATCTGCCTCGGGGAGGATGTCGGCCGGATTGCGCCCAGCGCGCGTGACAAGGTGGCGTTCCTGCGCCAATCGGAGCGTGGCCTCGTCCGAATCCACGCCGTAGAGCACAGCGCAGCGCCCTTGCAGCGCCAAGGCCAACGAACCGCCCATCAATCCCAGGCCGACGATGGCGATCCGTGCCTGTTCCAGGCGAAAGCCATCACCGTCCATAGAGCGCCCTCTCCGCTGCCGGTTGCACCAGGTGCCGCCCGAAGATTTGAGCGATCTTCCGCACTTCTTCAACCATCTCAGCGAATTGTTCCGGTGTCAGCGATTGCTTACCGTCGGAGAGTGCGTGAGCGGGGTCAGGATGGACTTCGACCAGCAAACCATCGGCACCGGCGGCGATCGCGGCGCGTGCGATGGCCGCGACGTAATCCGCATGGCCGGTCGAATGCGATGGGTCGAGCAGCACAGGCAAGTGAGTGAGGTGCTTCAGCACGGGAATGGCGTTGATGTCGGTGGTGTTGCGGGTAGCAGTCTCAAAGGTGCGGATGCCGCGTTCACACAACATCACCTGTTCGTTGCCTCCCGCAAGGATGTATTCTGCGGACATCAACCATTCCTCGATGGTGGCCGAGAGGCCGCGCTTGAGCAAGACGGGAGTCTGGGATTTGCCGATAGCGCGCAGCAAATCGAAGTTCTGCATATTGCGTGCCCCTACTTGGAGCACATCGACGAATGTTTCCATCAGCGGCAACTGACTGTGCGACATGATTTCCACCACGATCGGCAAGCCGGTTTGGGCGCGTGCTTCGGCCAAATATTCCAACCCCTCTTCCCCTAAGCCCTGAAAGCTATACGGCGAGGTGCGAGGTTTGAATACGCCTCCGCGCAGCGCGCAGGCACCGGCTTCCTTGACGGCATGGGCGGTCTCAATGATCTGCGTGCGCGACTCGACCGAGCAGGGGCCGGCGATAATCGCAATTCCCTCGCCGCCGACTTGGAAGCCATCTAGGGTGACGAGGGAGGACCTGGGGTGAAATTGGCGTGAAGCCAACTTGAAAGGATGTGTGATGCGTCGCACCGCTTCCACCCCGGGCAGGCACTCAAAGCGCTCGGTGGGGATGGTATGCGTCTCGCCGATAGCGCCGATGACGGTGGTTTCCACCCCGCGCGAAAGGTGCGGTCGCAGGCCGGCTTCGTAAATGTGCTGAATGACATGCTCGATTTGTTCCTCCGTGGCGTTCGATTTCATAATAATCATCATGGTTTCACTCTCCCTTCGAAGTAAGATTTTGGCGCAACTGCCAATCGGGTCGGAGCGAGGCAGCCTCGCGCAGATACACATGATGAACCGCTTCGGGAGGCAGGTCGGTGTTCCAGAGAAGTAGGATACGCACACAACGTGGCAGGCTGCCGGGTACAGGAATCTCGCGAGCAGATAACATAGGCACGAGCGTCCATCCCATCTCACGGGCGGCTTGGGGCGGGAAGGCTGAGGTCAAGTCCTCGGTGACGGTGAACCACGCCGCCGCGATATCGTCGGGCCTCAGGCCGGGATTGGACTCCAGCATAGCATGAAGCAACTCGCTCGTAGCCGCAAGGATCTCTTCTGCCTGGTCGGTATCGACCGTGATTGCACCGCGTATGCCGCGCACGGCCATATCTGCCTCCTCGGAAAACAAAAATGGGCGAGGTCGCCTTTGGCCTCGCCCAATGGGGAAACGGGGATACCGCTTCGCCTGCTTAAGCGCCACCTACGGCGACCCGTAGCGGGAAGCCGTAATAGAAGTAAGCAAAGAAGTAGCGCAGCAGGCTGAAGTTCATAATTGGGCGACATTTTACTAGGTATGCTCGAACATGTCAAGAAAAACGCCGAAGGAAGGCCGAGAGATAAGACAAAAATTCCCACACCGGCGATTCCTCTCCGGGCGGCCTCTCAGCCCACTGCCTTTGTGATGAACAAAAGTCCATGTCCGAACGCTTGCCCGCAACTGTTGACTCTTTTCTTCCTTTGTTCTATACTGATACCAAACCCTCCCCACCCCACCGGGGGACGACATGCCCGCCGACCTGCCCAAAACCCTGCTCAAACTCCTGATTGCCCTGCTCAAACACCAGGCCAGGACCTGGCTGGGCGAGGAAGCGATTGGAATCGCCGCGCAGACGCTGCTGGATGAACAACTGCAAACCCGCCTGGACGCCTGGCTGACGCAGGAGGAGACCGCCCGCCGCCTGCTCGCCGCCGCCGAAGACGCCCGCCGCTGGCTGCAGCAGGCGCGCAACTGTCCCGACGAAGACCTGCGCGCCCTCTTCCGCGACCTGCCCTTCGGCGACCTGCCCGCCGTCCAGCAGGCCCTCGCCGACCTGCCCAGGGCGATGGACAGTAACGCTATTACTGAATCTCTGCGTCTCGACTTCGAACGTACTTTGCCTAATCTCACCCCCGATCAGCACCAACTAGGAGCAAAATTATGGACCGAGGCTTTGCTTATTGCCGTCGGTTCACTGGAAGGTTACACTTTACATGTCATTCGCATGACAGTGATGGATCTTGCACACAAACTAGATGCTATAGGAGAAGAACAATCTAAGATCAGACACCTGATAGAATCTTTAGATCGAAGGTCTCAATTGCCTGTTCATATTTACAGCTCAATTATTAGCGAAAAAACAAGTCAGGCTTTATTTTTTTTGAAAATACAGGAAGAACAACACACTCTTCCGTCGGAAATCATTGACAAATATCGTCGAAAAGTTCTTGACCGTTGGTTTAAGGACATGTTCCATGAACAGTCATCATGATGAACAAAGCTTCGAATACTGGCAAAGCAAGATTACCGCCCTGTACGACTTAGCGCAAAACTATGTTTTCCTTGGTGACTTAGACGGGGCGATGCGCCTGTACCAGCAGTCGCTCGAAATCCTGGAAGGCCTGGGCGACCGGCGGGGCAAAGCTGCCACGCTGCACGCAATGGCCGGCATCTTCGTCACGCGCGGCGACCTGGAGGGGGCGATGAGCCTCTACCGCCAGTCGCTCGAAATCTTTGAGGCCCTGGGCGAGCAGCAGGGCAAAGCCGCCACGCTGCACGAAATGGCCTATATTCTGCGCCTGCGCGGCGACCTGGACGGGGCGATGAGCCTCTACCGCCAGTCGCTCGAAATCAAGGAAGGTC
>JANWWB010000047.1 GCA_025056515.1 Anaerolineales bacterium | reverse complement strand
GCGTGGACGGCATGGATGTCCTGGCTGTATACGAGGCGGCCAAAGCAGCGATTGATTACGTCCGAGGCGAGAGCAAACCCTATCTGCTGGAGGCAGTCACCTACCGCTTCCGCGGTCACTCAATGGGTGACCCAGAGCGCTACCGCACGCCGGAGGAGGTCAAACGCTGGCAAGATAACGATCCGATTGGTATCTTCCGGGCCAAATTGCTGGCGATGAATATTCCTGCGGCCGAACTGGATGCCATCGAAGCCCGCGCCGAAGCCGATACGCAAAAAGCGGTCGAATTTGCCGAAGCCAGTCCAGAACCGGGCTTAGAAGAATTGTTCACGGACGTTTATGTAGAATAGACCACGGACGTTCGATCGCAGACAGGGGACCATGGTTGGTGGTCTGCGGTCGTCGGCATGAAACAAGGATGATGGCTAGGATGACGAGGACTTATGGCTAGAATAACGATGCGTGAAGCTATCTCGCAAGCCTTGTGGGAAGAAATGGAACGTGACCCGAAGGTCTTTATCCTGGGAGAGGAGGTCGGAGTTTGGGGCGGGACTTATGCCGTCACCAAAGGCTTTTACGACCACTTCGGACCGGAGCGGGTCAAAGATACGCCGATTGCCGAGAACGCTATCCTGGGCGCGGCGATTGGGGCAGCGATGGTTGGCCTACGACCGGTGGCCGAGTTGATGACCATCAACTTCGCCTTTTCGGCTATGGATTACATTGTCAACCAAGCCCCTAAGCTGCGCTACATGTTTGGCGGGCAGTTCAAGATTCCGTTGGTCATCCGTGCTGTTGGCGGAGGTGGACGCCAGCTCGGCGCCACCCACTCGCAGACGCCGGATGCTGTCTTTGCTCACTTTCCCGGTCTGAAGGTCGTCTCTCCCGGCACACCGGAGGACGCCAAAGGGTTGCTCAAGAGCGCCATTCGCTCGGATGACCCGATTCTTTTCATTGAACATGCCACCATGTATCAGTTGCGCGGCGAAGTGCCAGAGGGTGAATATCTCATCCCGATTGGCAAGTCCAAGATTCAGCGCCCTGGGCGAGATGTGACGATTGTCACCTACGCCAAAGGGCTGGAACTGTCGCTTAAGGCGGCCGACGAACTTGCCAAAGAGGGCATCGAGGTGGAAATCGTAGACCTGCGCACTCTACGTCCGCTTGACATGGAGCCGGTGCTTGAGTCGTTCAAGAAGACCAATCGTGCTGTCCTGGTTGAGGAGGGGTGGCGTTCTTATGGTGTGGGTGCAGAAGTGGCTGCCCGCATCTATGAAGAGGCCTTCGATTACGTTGACGCGCCCATTTTGCGTGTGGCTCAAAAGGAAGTCCCGCTGCCGTATAACCGGACGCTCGAACAAGCTGCCTTGCCGCAGGTGCATGATATTGTGGCAGCCGTCAAGGAGGTACTGAGATAATGGCCGAGATAATCAAAATGCCCAAACTGGGCTTCGACATGGCTGAAGGCACGCTCGTCCGCTGGCTCAAAAAAGAAGGCGAGACCGTGACCAAAGGCGAGGTGCTGGCCGAAATCGAGACCGACAAAGCGACGGTGGAGGTGGAGGCCTCGGTCTCCGGTGTGGTGCGCAAATTGCTCGTGGACGAAGGAGCGGTGGTGCCGGTCAATACGCCGATTGCGATTGTCGGCGCAGCGGATGAAGTGATTGAGGCGATTGGTGAAAAAGTATCGGCAAGCAATGAAAAGGCGGTGGTCGGCGCTCAGCCGTCAGCCCCTTCTCCGAAGCTGGACCGCGTGCCTGCTCCTGTTACGGAAGCTGTTGCGCCGCTTGCGGCGGGTCTCGTCAAAGCCAGTCCCTTGGCAAAACGAATCGCTCGCGAGCGCGGCCTGGATCTGAGCCGCATCCAAGGGAGTGGGCCAGGGGGGAGGATTGTTCGCCGCGATATTGAGAAGCTAATCCGTGAGCAATTTGCCGTGATCGGTGAGCCATCGTCAGTCAGCCGTCCGCCGTCTGGCGAGGGCGAGACTGTGCCTTTGACCAAACTCCGCCAGGCGATTGCACGCCGGATGAGTGAGGCTAAGTCTAGTGTACCTCACTTTTACATCACCCATGAGTACAAGATGGACACGCTGATAGCGCTACGGGCGCAAATCAACGCTTATCTGCCGGAGAACGAGAAGCTCTCGGTCAACGACTTTATCATCCGGGCTGTAGCGCTGGCGCTGCGCGAGTTCCCTAACCTGAACGCTTCCTTTGCCGGGGACAAGGTCGTGCGGCATGGCGTTGTCAACATCGGCGTGGCGGTGGCGGTCGAGGGTGGCCTGCTGACGGTTGTATGCAAGGATGCCGATCAGAAGCCCTTGCGCCAAATTGCGGCGGAGGTCAAACGCATGGTTGCCGGGGCGCGGGAGGGCAAGGTCAAGCCGGAGGACATCGAGGGCTCGACCTTCTCGATTTCCAACCTGGGGATGTTCGATGTGGAGAACTTTGCCGCCATCATCAACCCGCCCGAGGCAGCGATTCTGGCCGTCGGCTCGGCGCGCCAGGTTCCGGTGGTGGAGGATGGGCAAATTCAAATC
>JANWWB010000440.1 GCA_025056515.1 Anaerolineales bacterium | reverse complement strand
GTGAGTGTGAGCGATAGCATTCCTGCCCACTTCTCTTCCTGGACATGGACGTGTGTTGGTAGTAGTGGTGGTGCGAGCGGCTGCACGCCGTATAGTGGCAGTGGGGACTTCAGTGATAGTATAAACCTGGCCGGGCCGTTCTCGTCTTCCATCACGTATCAGGTGGTGGCGCAGGTGCGCTCTAGTGCGACTGGCGATTTGACTAATACGGTGACCATCTCACACCCGGCCGATACTACCCCTGGGGATAACACTGCCAGCGACACCGATACGCCGAATTACCAGGCCGATCTCTCGGTGACCAAGGATGATGGTGTCACGGTAGTCTCGCCTGGAACAACGATAACGTATACAGTCGAGGTGCATAACGACGGTCCAAGCGATGTTATAGGGGCAATCGTGAGCGATGCACGACCACCTCAGATTGCATCTTGGACCTGGATCTGTTTCTCCCAGGATCATGGTGCCAATGGCTGTGATGGTTACGGACCTGGCAATGGGAATTTCAGTGATACTGTGAACCTGCCTGCAGGCGCTTCCATCACATACCTCGTGACAGCACAAATTGACGTGACTGCAAGCGGAACATTGACCAATACTGTTACTGTTTCCGTGCCTGTTGGGGTTACCGACCCGACGCCTGAGAATAACAGCGACGAGGACATCGATTCGATTGTCACGATTCCAACTGGTGACCTTACTAAGATAGTCCTCGATACCAACCAGGGCTTTACCACCCATCCCTCAGTCGCGATTGGCGAAATACTCACTTACGAGATTGTCTTCACAGTCCCAGCTGGCGGGACCATGCCAAACCTGACCTTGACCGACATTCTCGATCGAGGGTTGGCGTTTGTAGATTGTGTCAGCATAACGCCTTCGTCGGCGAACATCACGACGACTTTACCCGGCGGGTTCGATGCCGCATGTGATGAACCGGCCAATCCTCAGGTCTTGACGGAGCCTATTGGGAGCACGAACCAGGCAGATGATGGACGGCGGATTGTCTTCAATCTAGGCACAGTAACGAATGGCGGAGTATCGGATGCTGTTGTACGCATACGCTATCAAGCTGTCGTTCTCGATAACATCGAGAATCAAGAAAACCTTGCTTTGAACAACAGTGTCTTCCTTATTTGGGATACAGGTGCTCTCGCTGCGCAGGCGACAGAGGTGATTATCGTAGAACCCGCTTTAGAGCTTACCAAGACCGCCGATACGAACATCGCCGTGCCAGGGATGGTCATCACGTTTACCTTGACCGTACGGCATAGTGCCCTGAGCCAGATTGATGCCTACGATGTCTTGCTTGAAGATATTATTCCGACGGGTTTGGAATATGTTCCAGGCTCTCTGGTCTATGTGAGCGGGATTGCTCCGACAAGTATAGATGACAGCGCAGCTCCTACTTTGCTTGTTCGTTGGGATGACTTTCCGTTAATCCCTGGCCAGTCGGTGATTCAGTTCAAGGCAACCTTGCAGCCATTGCCTCCTGGCGCGAGTGTCACCAACGAGGCGCGCGTGGAATGGACGAGCTTGCCCGGCAATGTGTTGGTGCCGCAGTCAGACTTCAACTTGCTCTCAACTGAACGTTACTACGACCCACTCAGTCCGGTAGATATTTACGGAGTGTTTGCCCGTTTCGACATCCGCGTTCCATCGCTTCCGGCCACCGGCTTTGCTCCAGGCGTGGTAACCAATCTCCCCGTTTGGAACGATGGAATGGCTTATAGCAATTTGGGTGATTTGTGGCTTGAGATTCCTGCTTTGGGCGTGCGGATGCCGATTGTGGGCGTGCCGTTCAATGCAGAAGGCTGGGATCTGACCTGGCTGGGCGATCAGGCTGGCTATTTGGAGGGTACGGCCTTCCCGACCTCGAGCGGGAATACCGGCATCACTGGCCATGTGTACTTGCCGAATGGCAAGCCCGGTCCGTTTGTCAATCTACATACGCTCACGTGGGGCCAGAAGGTTATCATTCACTTCAACGGCATGCAGTACATCTACAAAGTCAACCTGGTCCAGGTGGTCAAGCCGAATGACTTAACCCCGTTGCGCCATGCGAAAGAACCGACCCTGACCTTAATTACCTGCCAGGGATACAATCAGCAAACGAACACATATGCCAACCGTGTGGCCGTGCGAGCGGTTTTGGTAGAAACGCGGCCGGATACACTCTCTAGTCCAGGGCAGGTCTCTCCGAGTCGTTCGATTGATCCCTCGCGTGGTCGATAGCTTAGCCACTCCCTTTGGTTAGGGGCTGTCCGGATATGACAGCCCCTGTTTTTTTTATGCGTTGCTTGGTGCAAGACATGGCTGATGGTGTCATTGTGAGCACAGCGCCTGCCCCGAGCCAAGGAGGAAGCAGTCTCTTAACTCCTTCGCGTAGTCTGGCACTAGGCAGGGCTTTGCCGCCTTCAAAGGCTCATACCGACGCATGCGCTTTCTTGCGTTTTCCAAATTTTTGCAACGGAGCAAGATTTTGTCTTCTCAGCCAAGAGCATTTGTGCTTGGTTGCGTTTGGTGAGCAAGGGGTAAAGCTCATGTCGATGAATTTATCCGATGCTGTCTCGGAAATTGTTCACCGGAAATGGCTGTTTTAGGATATAATAGCGCCCGCCACCTTGGAGAGGTGCCAGAGTGGTTGAATGGGACGGTCTCGAAAACCGTTGTGGGGCTTGTCCCCACCGTGGGTTCGAATCCCACCCTCTCCGCCAAAAGAAAAGTGCGACGCGGCGAAAAACTGCGTCGCACTTGTTTACTAGAACGAGGAAACCGGTTGAGGGGTTCCGCTCTTCTTAGGTACTGGAGGCGGAAAGATTTTTTCGAACTCTTCTCGGCTGAGAGTTTCTACCTCCAGCAATTTATTAGCTACAGCATCCAAATAGGAGCGATAGGTCCGAAGGATGCTTAGGGCTTTGTTATAGCATTCCTGGACGATCCGGTTGACCTCCTGGTCAATTTGTTCAGCAACAGCCTCCGAGTAGTCACGCTGTTCGGCAATTTCGCGCCCCAAAAAGATCAGCTCCTCCTTTTGACCGTACACGCGTTGACCGAGTTTTTCGCTCATGCCCAAGCGGGTGACCATGGTGCGGGCAATGCGAGTCACTTGTTCAAGGTCCGAAGATGCGCCTGAGGTTATGTCATCAAAGACTAACTCTTCAGCTGCACGCCCTCCTAGAGCGCCTGTGAGTTGAGCTAACATCTTTTTGCGAGACATGAGCAAAC
>JANWWB010000438.1 GCA_025056515.1 Anaerolineales bacterium | reverse complement strand
GCCTGCACCGGATCACTCCCGCCGAAATGGAGCCAAGTGTACATCAGGATGGGTAGCACTCCCATGAGAGCCGACAAAGCGGTCTGAAGCAAACGCTTCCGGTCGCCGCGCCGCCATAAGTCGAGCAAACAAGCCAGGGTGAGAGAGGCAGCGCTGAGAAGATACGTTGGATGGATGCTCGCCGCTGCTACCGCTGTCAACGCCCCTAGGATAGGTCTGTCTTTCAACATCAGCCAGAGTGCAACCAACAACAAAACACCGAAGACGCTTGGCTGAAAGACCGGCCCAAGCAAGCGCTGTCCGGCCACTCCGCCATCAAAGAGATAAGCCCAAGCCGGCCCTGGCCAGCGGGTCAGGAGGAAACGGAGCGCCGCCGAATGGGTCAAAAAGATCAGAGTCAGAAAAAGCGCTAAGGTCGTCCGGTCATTTCGCAAGGGGAAAAGGGTCTCGGCGATTGCCAGCAGTGCGAACAGATAGATTCCCATCAAACAAGCATAGTACACGTACGTTAACGGCAACCAACCAAGGCGCGCTGTCCACTCGATCAGCAAACTAAAAAGCGGAGTTGGGTCGGCAGTGTTGGCCAACCAATCTTCGCGCAACATCCCCACCCCAGCCTGCGCTAGCCCATGCAGAAAGTACTGATATTGATTGGACGTGAAAAGCGGCGACTGGGTATAGGTCGCCGCAAAAGCGAGAGTCAAAAGGAGAGAGAGACCGAGTTTGCGCATAGGAACGGGCGGCTTAGGGCAAAAGACGCTCGTAGTCACTTCCCAACGCCAGAATCAAATCTACCGGAGATTCGGGGTCATAATCGAAAATGATTTGAGCCGGGGAATCAAAGGCCATCACCGCCCGGAGGTACTCCATGGCATATAGCCCTCCATTGCGCACAATAATCACAGTGCGCTTGGGGAAAGGCGCCCGATAGGAAACCGGATAATCACCCGGATTGCCAAAGGCAACCACATGCATCCCCTGGCCTTTGAGATATTCGCTAGCACGAGCCGCTAACCCCTCCACGCCTGCGCCATTGACCACGGCAACGCGCGCCGCTTCCGCTTGCATCTTCTGCGTCAGGTCGCCTTCTGCCAACGGTCGGACATCCTGCAAGCCAAAGACTTTATCCACCAGGTTACGAATGGCATCCGGGAAGGGACGTAAAATGTCAGCCTGGTTGCCGTTGATTTCCACTACCCCTAAATCGGCCATGGTGTAGTCAATTGTCCCCCAGACGATATTCTCGCGTTTGAGTTCACGCACTAGGACAGCCAAGCGCAAGGCGTCATTGAGCGACATGTTGGTACGAATGCCAGACGAAAGCTCATTGTACAATTCCGGCGCGCTGCGGATAAGATCCGGGAAGCGTGCTGGGTCAAACACCTTATCCATGATTGCGCGCATGACCTGTTGCTGACGTTTGGCGCGGTCAATGTCGCCGCCTTCGGTGTATCGGGTACGAGCGTACCCAAGGGTGGTTTTGCCGTCCAGACATTGGTAGCCCGGTTCAAGCGTCACTTGACTGGCGTAGGTGCGCCCTACGGTGATTTTTTCCGGCACCTCCAAACAAACTCCACCGATGATATCAATCATGCGCTCAAACGTCAGAAAGTCCACCTGGGCATAATAGTCGATTTCGACGCCCAAAAAACGCTCAACCGTCTTCATCGCCAGGCCTGGGCCGCCGCCTGGGAGTTTGGAGCCCTCGCCATAGGAATAAGCGTTATTAATGCGATTGTAGCCAAAGCCCGGGATGTTGACCCACAAATCGCGCGGGATCGAAAGGACACCGGCGGTCATCGTCTTCGGGTCCAGGGTCATGAGGATCATCGTATCCGACCGAGGCGCGCCGACGCCGGCTTCCCAATCGCGGTAATCCAAGCCAATCAACAGGACGGTGACGCGACTTGCACCGTCCCAAGGTGGAGGTAAGGCAACCTCCGGGACGCTAGGTGTCGATGTGCGCGTCGCCAACACCGGTGTCCCTTGCTCATTGACTTGAACAACTATGTCCTCTTGAGCGTGAGATGGAAAACAGGCAGGAACAGGTACACCAGGCAGAGCGGTCATCTGCCAACAAGCAACAAAGCTGCGCACAAAGACAAACAAACCAAGAGCAATGGCGAGTGCAAGAACCAGCAGAACCCCCTGCATGCCTGTTGGGCGTCTCAGGCGAAGGGAAGTGAAGAAGTCCAATCGAGTTGCCAAATTTTTCATAGGTTTACTTGACGGCCGGCGGTGGAACAGGTAAGTCCGCTTCAGCCACCGCAAGCCATTTGTCTCCTTCATCAATCAACATCACTGGAATATCATCTACGATTGGATATTTGCGCCTGCAGTCTTGGCAAATTAGCCAAGTTTGGCGGACCAAGTGCAAGAGTCCTTTATCCTCTTGCACACAGACGGGGCAACGCAAAATCTCAAGCAATTTCTCCTCAACCATCGTCATACCACTCGCAAAGACGAGAGTGAATAGCCAAATACAAATAATAGGTGGTTATTTTACCACTTTCTCAAGGCCCACAAACTGCAGCCGGATTGACCGTTCCACTTCCGTATTCGTAGACCGCTTGCCAAGGTTGATAGTGGGTATAGATGTTATCACGATATTTGACCTGACCATTCGCATCATAGACCACACGCGTAACCGTAACATCCGCGCCATCAGCAGCGTAATCCACCTGGCGGCAGACGTTCGGAGGCAATTCAGAAGTCTCTTGGTAAAGCGGTGGCGGGGCTGGGACTACATTCCGTAAGCCTAGATTCTTCCATTCCACGCGGCGTCCGTCATTGCTGGAGTAGAATTTCCAGGTGAGACTGCTTTTCTCAGCGTTGAAATAGGTTTCCATCAAGAGCCAATAAGGACGGTCGTTTGTGAATTTGAAATCTACCAGGGGAAAATAGACGGTCGCGTCCAGGCCGGCCAGCGAGGGGTCAATTCCGCTTCCAGGCTTCTGTTCATAATACAACACGCGGAATGCATGAGCATGGCGTTCGACAATCGGGTAGCCGGCAAAGAAGGCCGTGCGGAACAGTGTGGTGCTCACCTGGCAAACACCACCGCCTACGCCGGTGATCGTGCGTCCATTGTAAATAATCAGCGCCTCAGCATACCCATTTTCAAGAGAAATATCCCGCAGGACACTAGCCATCGAAAAAGTGGCGTAAGGCGGAACAAGCAAGCCGTGAAATTCGCGGGCCGCCAAGCGGATATTCTGCAAGCGTGCCGGGCTGGAGCCGCGGAAATACGTCGTCTCAGCGTGCACCAGCTCAGTAATCCCAAGCGAGAGCGCTGTAGCGTCATCTCCGACTTCAGGCGGTTCCATGACAACAACCAAAGGGATCGTATGCTCGCCAGATAACAACCCCTGAGCAATCGCCTGGTGAGTCGCTTCGATATTCAAAGTCCACCCCGGACGAGATGGCTTGATCAGCACAAGTTGGCGGGTATAGTCATCGAAATAAAAACGAGCATTTTCCGGCTCACGATTCACTTGCGCGGCAATCTGCTCAAGCAACCGCTCCAACGCCACCGTACTCACCGAAACCTGATACTTCCAGCTTTGCTCACTCTGGACGCGTGCGACCGAAAACATGCCTGCGACGAACTGCGGCTCAATCGTCCAAGGCCCTGGATCGCCCGGACGAGCATCGGGGAGCGTGAGGACGAGCGGTGCGGACAACGCCCGACGTAGGATTTCTGCCTCTCGCGAGGCATCCATGACATACGGAACCTGCTCTTCGATTACCAACGGCACTTCACCATCAGCGAAAGTGGTCATTTTTGCACGTAGAAAGGCCATGGTCGCATCCACATTGAGCACACGCCCGGTTTGGCCAGGGCGGTAGTACACCTCGGTCCCCTTAAGAGCCAGCTCGGCTTCGACCATGGGGCGGTCAATCTGGCGGGCAAGGTTTTGCAAATAGCCGTAGGCAACGCGTTCATCAAAGATGACAAGGGGGGGAAGATGGACGCCATCCCATAGGGCATCGAACTGCTGTTGCAAGCTCGGAAAGAGCCCTTGCCGTCCAAGACTGTAGGCCTGTTGGAGCGTTGCGCCAATATCAAAGACCAGTCCTAATTCTTGTGGACGCGCAATCCAAACCTCGTCGCCATAGCGGAAAACAATCGTTCCCTGGCGAGGATAGATGAGTTGCGCATCGAGCACCGCAGCAGCTTGTTCAAGCGAGTAATTTGACAGATTGACACCGGCCACAGAAACGCCCGGCAAAATTCGTCCGGCATAGACGATTCGGACGGTATAGACGAACAGACTAACTGCAAACAGAAACAGAATCAATCCGATCAAGAACGCGCTCAGCACTTGAGCCAAAACCGGTGAACGTCTTGGGGGAGGAACTACCACGTAGGACATAGCTAGCCATCAAATCCTTGTGCTCTTGAGCATTTAGACTTGCTTTTCTCGTTTTTTGTTCCATCCCAGGCGCGGTAAAAACATAGGCGTCTGGGCTTGGTAGCGGCGATAGGCATCGCCGAACTCGCGCACCAATTTGCGCTCCTCGAATACTGCACCAACCAG
>JANWWB010000408.1 GCA_025056515.1 Anaerolineales bacterium | reverse complement strand
ACCAAAGTCAACATTGATACGGATGGACGTTTGGTCTGGACGCGAGTCCATCGAGAATTTTTCCGTGATCATCCCGAGAAATTCGATCTGCGCGAACCGGGCAAAATTTTTATGGCCGAGTATGCTAAGTTCATTGCGCATAAGAACGAGAAACTCGGTTCGGCAGGGCGCCTAGAAGAAGTCCGGCAGATGTTGCGACAGAGTTGAGAATGCCTGCTCTAGAACAGGGCCTTCAACGTGAACGATATATGGTTGTGCCGCGCGTCTTGATTTTTGTGACGCGCGGCAACCAAGTTCTCTTGTTGCGTGGCGCGCCAGATAAGCCGATTTGGCCCAATCGCTATAATGGCTTGGGGGGACATGTGGAGCCAGGGGAGGATGTGCTCGGGGCAGCGCGCCGAGAATTGTTCGAAGAAGCCGGCATCGAGGCCGATTTGCGCTTATGCGGCACGCTCTTGGTGGATACCGGGCGAAATCCTGGTGTAGCTGTCTATATCCTGCGCGGTGAGTATTGGGGCGGAACCTTTCGTCCTTCGTCCGAAGGAAGCCTAGAATGGGTTGATTGGGAGGATGTCTCTCATTTACCCTGTGTAGATGATGTGCCGTTGCTGTTGGCTCGGTTATGGTCTATGAAACCCAATGACCCGCCGTTTTCGGCACGGTCGTTTTATACCTCGGAAGGGAAATGGGTGGTTGAATTTGCCATCTGAAATTCCCCCTGTTTTCGCAAGTCTACCAACCGACCATGTTGCAAAAACCTTCTTCGTTGTCGCTGTTGAGGGGATAGCTTTAAAAAAACAGAAAAAACCGTCTCAAGATCCTCTTGGTGAGCTTCTAAACCATGAGGCGGGGATTTCAATCCTATCGCAGGGAGCAAGAAAAGTCTCAGGCGTCTGGTCTCAAGTCAAAGGGTGGAATTGACTTCTGTATCGTTTCCTTGACCATTCCAGATGTTTAAGGCTATGGTGAAGGTGCTTCCTTTGCCTGGCGTGCTTTCAACGGTGAGTTGACCGCGATGCTGTTGGATTACCTGTCGGGCAATTGCCAAGCCGATACCTATTCCTTCGAAGAGCCGGCCGTTTGCGTGGTCAAGATGATAGAAGCGATCAAAGATATGAGGCAATTTCTCCGGTTGGATGCCAATCCCTTGGTCTTGCACTTCTAGAAGCACTTGATCGCCTTTGCGATAGATACGAATTTGCACGCGCCCCCCTGAAGGGCTGAATTTGATGGCGTTATCTACGAGAGCGGTGATAGCCCTCTCGAGGTTCTTTGCGTCGCCAGCAACCGGAGGCACAAATAAGTTGGGCTTGATTTGCAGATGTACGCCGGCCTCACGCGCTCGGTCGTAATAGCGAGCAGCCACCGTTCGCGCCAGGTTGACCAGATTGACCGCTTCAAATTGGTCTAAAATCAGCTCGGTTTCTTGAATGAATAGCATGTCGTTGACCAGCTTGACAATTTGTTCGACATTGCGCGTGACGGTTTCCAGGGCCTCTGTCTTCTTCTCTTCTGGAATAGCGCCTTTGAGGAGCATTTGCAGATATCCGTTGACGCTTGTGAGCGGAGTGCGCAACTGGTGGGAAATGTTGGTGATGAATTCGCGTTTGGCCGCTTCCATTTCAGCCATCTTCTGGTAGGCCTCGGCTAGTTCGCGAGCGCGCAAGCGTAGATCATCAATTGCCATTTCGTCGTTTTCGCGCAAGCGACGGCTGATTTCCCGAACCATGGCCAGAGAGATGCTCGAACTACGCCGTAAGACTCGGTGGAAGGCATCGCGTCGAATCTCGAGGGCAATTAAAGGCGTCAAGGTTCGCACCGTAGCAGCGCGTGGGGCGTTGTGGATGAGTGCCATCTCACCGAAAAATTCTCCCGCTCCTAGGACTTTGAGAAGCCGTTGTTCAGAATCGTTGATGGTTTTTGTGACCTCTACTTCTCCCTGGAGAATAATGTAGAACGTATCCTCAATGGCGTTTTCCCGGCAAAGCACAACGTCGGCGGGGTAATTTTTGAGTTCGCTGTTAGCGATGAGGTCGGCAACTTCATCCGGCGTGATACCTGGGAAGGCGCGTGGCAAAATTTTGCTGGGGGCGCGAGCAGTTGTCATCTTATGATCAAGCCTTGTAACCAATTTTCCGGAGAAACTCTTTACGCCAGGCAATGCCGGCTTCATCCTCAATTCCAAGAGGCGAGCCGCCGTCTATGACTCCTAGGATGCCGCGCCCCTGTTCGGTGATTGCGACTAGTACTTCGGTTGGATTTGCTGTGGCGCAATAGATGCGACAGACTTCCGGTACGGATTGCACTGCTTTTAGGATGTTGATGGGATAGAATCCGGCACCGAGGAAAATGATAAAGGAGTGCCCAGCACCAATGGCAAGAGCGTTTTTCTGTGCCAGGGCTATCATCTCCTGGTCTGTGCCGGACCAACGTACTAGCCGTGCTCCAGAGGCTTCGCAGAAAGCAACACCAAATTTGATGCCTGGCACTGAATTCACTAAGGCTTCGTGAATGTCTTCAACGGTTTTGATAAAGTGTGATTGTCCCAAGATGAAATTAATCTCAGTTGGTTTTTCAATTTTGACCACTTGGATTTCCATGAGAGGCCTCCTGATGTTTTTGTTATGGAAATCATACAGAAAAAGCCGGATTCGGGCAATCCCCAATTTGTTTACCAACCTTGTTGTATAATCAGGTTGATGGAGCATTCGGAAAATACCCCTATTCTCGTGGCACGTGCCGGCCCCTTGCAGGGCCAGCGTTGGCCATTAACTAAGCCGATGCTGGTCGGGCGCGATGCGGGTTGCGATATTATTATCCCTGATAGACAGGTTTCGCGCCTCCATGCTCGTTTTCTCCCTGTGTCGGAGGGAATTTTCCTTGAAGACGTCGGCAGTAAGAATGGGACCTATCGAAATGGTTCCATGCTGAAAGAACCTGTCTTGTTGCAAGATGGTGATGTTATTCAGATTGCTCTAGCACAAGAGTTTCTCTATCTCGCTATGGATGCTACAACGCCGCTGCCAGAGGCCGGTTCGGAGGGGGGACGTTTGACGATTGACGAACGCGCTCGTCGTGTATGGGTGAATCGAATCTTACTTGAACCGCCTTTGTCTGTTCTACAGTTTCGCGCTTTGCATTTCTTGTATCAGCATAGTGGAGAGGTTGTTTCGAGGAACGATTTGATTGTAGCAGTTTGGGGACGTGCGGAAGCAGCGGGGGTTTCGGACCAAGCCCTGGATGCTCTGTTGCGCCGTTTGCGAGAGCGATTGGCCGAGGTAGACCCACTGCATGTTTATCTCGTGACGGTGCGTGGACATGGCATCCGGCTGGAAAATCCAAGATAAACCAAAAAAGCGCTTTCCCTCGGCATCTTATGACGAAAGGTGCGAAAGGTTGCCAACAAGGGGGGTAGCTCTGGCAGGGCCACCACTGCTTCTGTTGGTCCGAAAGAACTCGCTTGGGGCGTTTTGAGGAGCGGAGGACGGCTATGGCTTAAGAACGCGCGGCGCTGATTGTTCTAGGTTTTTCTTCATCGAGAATCGCAAGACGGCGCGGTAAATCGTTTCTAATCTTGCCAGCACTTCTTGCTCTTGATCATTCATAGGTCGGTTTTCGGCCTGCATTTGTCCCATGATGTTGGCAATGGCTGAAGAAAATTCTGGGGTGATGGCTTCAGCATGCTCTTCCAATCGTCGGGCAAGGTCATCTTCGTCAGCGTATTCTAGGAGCTCTTGAAGAAGCAGAACCTCGGGTGGTGTGCTGGCTTGTTGAACGACAGCGACAATTTGCCGGAGTTTTTCAAGCCGAACAGTATCTTGTTTTGCGTTCGCTTCTTCGACAGCGCGGTTGAGCACATCCAGGAAGATATCGTTCATCAAGGGGAGTTTCTCGTTAGCTGCTTTGGTGATATCGGTCGCGTTTAGGATAGTTTCTAGCAGCCGAGAAGCGCGCTGATATTCCTCTTCTATACGCTTGTCAATTCGGTTGGTGATTTCTAACAGTTTTTGACGTAGAAGCTCCAGCTTTGAGCGCTGCTCGCCTTTAGCCTTTTCGATGCGTTCACTCAATTCTTGGAAGAATAGATAATCAACGGCCGGGCGGGTGAGACTGACCAAAGCACTCAAGCGATCATCGTTAGGGGCAGTGAGGAATAGGTCGAGTAGTTTCTCGCGGGTCAAATGTTTTCCAGCCGCTTGTAGGGATTTAATGGCCTCTTGGATTTCGTTATTTTGAGCAACAAGACGACGACCGTATTCGGTTTCCTCAAGGAGTTGCTTTTGAATCTCAACGATTTGTTGAGCGCTTTGTTCATCAGCTGTGGTAAGGGCACTTTCAGCCAGGCGGTTGAAGAGCGCAAAGAACTCTGCATCGAACACCGAACTCTCTTGGGCAATAATCTGGGAGCGCACCTCGCGTCCAGATGCCATGAGAAGACGTTCCAAAACCCGAACACGTTTCTGTTGCGCCTGAAGCATTTCAGGCGTGATTCCATCTGCTTTGAGGATGTACTCGATGAAGCTTTGGTATGTCAGAAAGTTCTTCGGTTGGAGCAAGTAAGCCTTGCGCTTTTCAGGCGGCAATTTGTTAACCACTTGTGTAATAAGCGGCCCGACGATTTTTTCTTGTTCATTGACCGACAGTTTTAGTTCCGGAGGAAAATATGTGAGAAGTAGCTCTTTTTCGGCATCGTGATAGACGATTGGCGTGGCCAAAGGGCCGCTGAAGCCGCATACCCGGCAAACAACGTAGTTGGAGACATTCCCCAGCAGGCGTTGTTTCGCGCCGGGGTCAGAGGTGACATCGAAAAGTTGTTCCACAATTGCTGGGACCGGTTGACGACATTGTGGACAGGCGATTTGCGTTTTTTGAGGGGGCATATCTGACTCGATTCTGCTTGAGAGATTTGGAGTGACCGACCTATTTTACTTGATTGTTAGCAAAAAGAAGAACGAATTTGTTTGAAGATCAGCTCTGAGATGAATTTCGCTTTCGGTAGGAAGGAGTGAAGCGACCGAGACCGGCTCTGACGGAGATATTTCGCTTGTCGGATAGCGTTTTCACCGACGTTCTATTTTCTCGGCAAAGAGAAGCAAATGCGTGCTCCTGCACCAGGTTTGGGGTCTACCCAGATACGTCCGCCATGGGCTTCGACGATAGCC